>CAIJMB010000019.1 GCA_903821715.1 uncultured Flavobacteriales bacterium | reverse complement strand
GGTCGTGGACCATGGCGGCAAAGGTAGGGGATGTACTTTAGCACACATGAATAAAAGCTTGTTTGCCCTTGGAATTCTGGGCCTCGCGGCCTGCCAAAGTGAGCCTGAAGCGGGCACGATTGCCTTCACGGCGACCGTGGATACGCTCGAGATCGACGCCCTGCGCTGCTACGCCGTGAACTACGAGGTCTGGGGTAGTCCGAGCGACACGACGGGCACGAACCTGGCGGTGCGCGGAATCCTTACCGCGGGCGCGGTCACCGACAGCAACAAGGCCGTGGACTACCTGCCAGCGGGCGATACCCTGCGGGGCAGCTTCTACTACTTGAGCGTTCCGGTCACAGCCGGCCCTGCCGAACTCGACCTGAACGTCACTAAAATCGACCAGCCATGAAGCACATCGGCGTACTGACCTCAGGGGGCGACGCCCCCGGAATGAATGCCTGCGTTCGCGCCGTGGTGCGCACCGCCGACCGCTTGGGCCTGCAATGCACCGGCTTTTACCGCGGCTACGACGGCGTGCTGTCCAATGAGCACATGCCCCTGACGCGCTTTGACGTGCGCAACATCATTCACCGCGGCGGAACCTTTCTGCAAACGGCTCGGAGCGACGAGTTCCGCACCCCAGAAGGCCGCGCCAAGGCGGCCGCCAACCTGCGTGCCCTAGGCATCGAGGGCCTTGTGGTGGTGGGCGGAGACGGTTCGTTCACCGGCGCCAAATTGCTCAGCGAAGAGCACGGGATCCACGTCATGGGCTGCCCCGGAACTATCGACAACGACCTCTTCGGAACCGACTACACCATCGGCTACCAAACCGCCGTCGACACCGCGGTAGAGGCCGTTGATAAGATTCGCGACACGGCCGTCTCGCACAACCGCCTCTTTTTTGTCGAAGTGATGGGCCGCGACGCCGGCTTCATCGCGTTGCGCACGGGCATCGCCAGTGGGGCAGAGGGGGTGCTGATTCCCGAAACCACTACCGACATCGACCGCCTGATTACCTACCTGCGCACCGACCACCAAAAAAAGCGCCGTTCGGGCATCGTCATCGTCGCTGAGGGCGACGACAGCGGCGGAGCCTACGCCGTCGCCAAGCAGGTGCAGGCTGAGTTCCCCGACTGGGACACCAAAGTCACCATCTTGGGCCACACCCAGCGCGGAGGCAAGCCCAACGCCTTCGACCGCATCCTCGCCAGCCGCATGGGCCACGCAGCGGTGAACGCCCTAATGGCCGGACGCAACCGTGAAATGGTCGGCGTTCAGGGCCATGAGGTGGTGTATGTTCCGCTCGAACAAGCCATTAAGCACCACGCCCGCATCAGTCCCTACCTGCTCGAGCTCGTCGACGCCCTCTCGTAATGGCCGCAGCGCGCTGGGTAGACGTCGTCGTGCCCGTGCCGGTGCGCACGGCCTTCACCTACGCTTGGTCGCTCGACCGTGAGCCTGAACCGGGGCTTCGCGTCTTTGTTCCCTTTGGGCGGAACCGAGTGCTGCTCGGCGTCGTAATCGCCGTGCGCCCCGACGCGCCTGACTACCCCGCCAAAGAAGTGCTTCGTTGCGTCGACGAGCACCCCAGCTTTCAGCGGCAGCAGCTCGCTCTGTGGTACTGGATGGCCGAGTACTACCTCTGTGCGCCCGGCGAGGCCATGGCGGCCTCGATGCCCGGATTCATGCAGGTTGAGCCCGACGACGAGTCTACCTACACCCTGCGCGACGACGGGGTTTGGTCGCTGCGGTTTGCGGCGCCCCGCCACGATTCCGACGCCGTGAACCGCGCCTTCGCATCCCTTTCGCGCGCCAAGCTCCAGGCCGAAGCCCTGCTGCGCTACTTTCAGCTTGCCCTCGAGGCTGAGCCCGAAGACAACCGCCATCCCTGGGTTGCCGTCGCGGCCCTAACCGCCGAGGGTTCGGACGTCAAGCCCGCCCACCTTTCGGCCCTCGTCGAGCGCGGAATCCTCGAGCGCGAGCTGCGCCCCCTCGACCGCAGCCTCGACCTGGGCGATTCCTTGTCGCTTCCTAAGCTCAGCCCGGCCCAACAGGCAGCGCTTGATGCGCTGGAGGGTAGGGGCGTCGCTGCTTTGGGCCAAGGCGCTGCCGTGGCCGGCCACGTTGAAGGACATTTTGGTGAAGGCCAAGGCGTTGACGTGGCCGGCCACGGTCAAAGGCAAGCCCCATTGGTCTCACGCCCTCAGGCCCAAAGCCTGCAGGCCCCGAGCCACCGCCCGAAGTTGCTTTGGGGCGCCACAGGGTCGGGCAAGACCGAGGTGTACCTGCACCTCGCGGC
>CAIJMB010000018.1 GCA_903821715.1 uncultured Flavobacteriales bacterium | reverse complement strand
GACGGCGAACAAGCCCACTAAGCGTTTATAAGTTCGTTGAACGGCCGCCCGGAATCCCCGAGCGGCCGTTTACATTTGTGCTATGGTGGATTTTCTGCACGACGCCTCCACGGCGGGAATGGACGACCGCGAGGCGGAACAGCGGCTCAGGCCGGCGCGCTTTGACGATTTTGCCGGTCAGGCCAAGGTGCTTGAGAACCTCAAGGTGTTTGTTCAGGCAGCGCGCCAGCGCGAAGAGGCTCTGGACCATGTTCTGCTCCACGGCCCACCGGGCCTTGGTAAGACCACGTTGGCGCACATAATTGCGGGAGAACTAGGTTCCGCCCTTAAGCTGACCAGTGGCCCGGTGCTCGACAAGCCGGGAGACCTGGCGGGACTGCTCACGAGCCTCGATGCCCACGACGTGCTCTTTATTGATGAAATTCACCGATTGAGTCCGGTGGTTGAGGAGTACCTCTACAGCGCGATGGAGGACTACCAAATCGACATCATGCTCGAATCGGGGCCGGCTGCGCGTTCGGTGCAGATCCGTTTGAAGCCGTTTACGTTGATAGGAGCCACCACCCGAAGTGGGTTGCTGACGTCTCCGCTTCGTGCCCGCTTTGGAATCGCTGCCCGCCTCGAGTACTACAGCGTCGAACTGCTGTCGACCATCGTAGAGCGTTCCTCAAACATTTTAAATGTCGGAATCGAGTCCGATGCCGCCATAGAAGTTGCCCGGCGCAGCCGCGGAACCCCGCGAATTGCCAATGCCTTGCTCCGCCGCTTGCGCGACTTTGCTCAGGTTAAGGATAAGACAGTGATTGACCTTGAAGTGGCACGATTTGGAATGGATGCGCTCGACGTCGATGCCCACGGCCTTGACGAGATGGACAACCGCATCTTGTCGACGTTGATCGATAAGTTCCGCGGAGGGCCCGTGGGCTTAAGCACACTGGCTACGGCGGTGAGCGAGCAGGCTGAGACCCTCGAAGAGGTCTACGAGCCCTACCTCATTCAAGAGGGCTACCTGGCGCGCACGCCGCGCGGACGAATGGCGATGGACAAAGCCTACAAGCACCTCGGCCGAACTCCGTCGGGAGGTCCTGATTTGTTTTCATGACCCGAACCGAAGCGACGGCGCTGCTCAAGTCCGAGGCCAAGCGCCTGGGGTTTATTGAGGCGCGCGTTGCGCGGGCGGACTTTTTAACCGATGATGCACCGCGTCTTGAGGAGTGGCTCAAGGGCGGTATGCACGGTAGCATGCGCTACATGGAGAATCACTTTGACAAGCGCTTGGATCCGCGCAAACTGGTTCCGGGAGCCAAGTCGGTGGTGAGCCTGGCGTTCAACTACTTTCAAGAGCCTTCAGAGCTCGAGGCGGACGGCCGTCCGCGTGTGGCGCGCTATGCGTATGGCGAGGACTACCACCGCGTGGTCAAGGACCGACTTTTTGAGTTGCTGGACCTGCTGCGCACCGGAGTGGGCGACCTAGACGGGCGTTGCTTCGTCGACAGCGCCCCCGTGATGGAGCGAGCTTGGGCCGAGCGCAGCGGCTTGGGCTGGGTGGGCAAGAATTCATTGATTCTGCGCAAAAACACAGGTTCGTACTTCTTTTTGGCCGAGCTGATTTTGGACTATGAATTTGTCGCGGACCTACCAGTGGCCGACCACTGTGGAACCTGCACGCGCTGCATCGACGCCTGCCCAACGCAGGCTATTGTAGCGCCCAAGGTGGTTGACAGCGCCCGATGCATTAGCCATGCGACGATTGAATTGCACGGAGCGCTTCCGCGCGAAATGGCCAACGCCCTACATCCATGGGTGTTTGGATGCGACATCTGCCAAGAGGTGTGCCCTTGGAACCGCCATGCAGAGCCCCACCAAGAGCCCTTATTCAATCCCGGAACCTGGGTTGAATGGTCGCTCGACGATTGGCGAGGCGCTAGCCAGTCCGCATTTGATGCAGCTTTTGGGAAGTCCGCAGCCGCGCGTACCGGGCTGGAGCGCATTCAGCGAAATGTCGTCGCTGCGTTTGGATCCAAAGATCTGCTTACTTAACGTCGATTTGTACGGCCTGAAGGACCCGGTAGGTGCTTCGGTCGTAGGCTATGGCCACCCAATGCATTTGCTGGGCATTCCAGCCCGCATCGAGCGTGGCTGACACGTCGTAGCTGGCGGTGCTTTGGGCTGTGGTGGTTCCGGCTGCCCAAACTTCTTGACCAAATGGTCCCCAGGGGGCGCTGCGAAACACGTTGAAGTGGACGTAGTTCGCGTCACGGGTCTGGTCGGGCATCAACTGTGGAGATACGATACCAGATTCCTTGAGGTAGACGGCAAGTCCAACCGCATTGGTCTGCGGGGCTTGGGCGCGAAGCTCGACCCGAAGGGTTCCGACCCGAGACGTAGAGTCAAAGCCACTGTACGCATTAAAAAGCACCTCAGGGGCCAGCGACAGTTCAGTGGCTGCTAGGGCCGTCCACGAACTGTAGGTTTTCAGGTGGGCGTTGGTGGAGTAGTCCAGTCGATTCACCATTCCCAATGGTAGGCCCCAGACGGTAAAAAAGCTAGCGAGGTCATCGCCGTCGTCGGTCGTGAAGTCGGTGGGGTAGTCCGCCGATACGGCCGTAAAATTGGCTGGTCCGGCGTGGATAGCGAGTCCAATCACTTTTGCCGAACCGTAGAGGCTATCAAGTTGCTTGAGCACTTTCGAGGCCTTCGGGCAGTTCTTGCATTGGTGGCCGGTGAAATCTTCAACGAGCACGGCGCGTTCGGTTTGAAGCACGGTGTCGCCATTGGCCTCGGTGGATCCGCCTCCGTTGGGGTTGCGAAAGGGTTCGTCGATGTAGTCGCACGACGCGACCGCAGCGAGTGCCAGGGCGGCGAGAAAAAGGTTCCGCATTAGAATTGAGTCGTTAGCGATAAACTGAGGCCGTTGGACGGCGGAACCACACGGCACACCCCACCCACACAGAAAATGCCCTGCTGCTGGCGGCCGTAGCCGAGCTGCACGCGCGTTGGGCCGTCAAAGTGGACCACCGACACGAGCGGATAGTGAATGCGGCGGGACTCCGAAGGGTGGCCGTAGTTGTAAATGTCTTGTACCGCAAGCACCCAGTGCTCTGAAATCGTCCATTCCGCCAGCGCCATGGCTAAACCACCGCGAAAGCCTTCGCCGCCCGACCACTGGAACTCGGTGCGCAGGGTTTGGTGGCGGGGCAGGGCGAACTGCTGTTCCCAAACGACGGCTGGCACCACCAAGACGCTGTCGCTGTCGGGCGCGTCGAGAATTGCATAGTCGTTGACCCCGTCGGCGAGCACCGACTTGTTGTATACAAAGCGGTAGGCGGTCAACTGGGATTTGTACTTCGAGCTGAACTTGCGGCTGATTCCGAAGTTGATGTCGCGGAAGTACGGGATTTCACCCCAAGCGAGGGCGTCGGTCACGTAACCCTGCGTGCCTTTGTCGCCAAAGCTACCGTCCTCGAGGGGGCGGCGGTCAATGCTCTGCGAGGCGGCGATGCTGAGGGCGAGTTTGGTGCCGTACTTGCCTCCGAGTTTGGTCTTTTTCGGAATCAGGTAGTTGACGTCGAACTGGTATCCCATCTCACCGTTGATTTGGGTCGCATAGGGGTAGAGAGCGGGGAGCGCATAGGTGTGAAGGTTGCCCGTGGGCGGAATAAAATTCACCAACGCATCAAACTGCTGGGCGTTGCGGTCGGAACGAAAGCTGAAGTTGTCGATTCGCTTGACGGTTCCAAGAACGCCCAAGCCTTTGCGGCTGTAGGTTGCCGTGGCGACGAAGGCCTCACCGGGCTTGTAGATGTAGCCGTTGTCAAAGTTGGGGTCATTGATCTTGTACGCGTACTCGGCCTTGAGGTCAATTCCGCGGTAGTTTGCTCCGAGGCGGTAGGCCCACGAGCCCACGTTGGCAGGCAGGTTCAGCAATGGGTCGAATCCCCGCTGGAATTTTGAGATAAAGCTCGCCCCGAGGTTGATGCCGAGACCCATCTTGTCCAAGGCCGGAACCGCTTCGCGCAGTGCCCATTCGGCGTCCGTTCCGCGAAGAATTCCGTCGCTTTTAGCGAAGTACACCCGCTGGCGTCCAATCACACCCTTGAGCGTAAGCCCCTTGGGTAGGCGGGCGATGATGCGGCTTCCGTCCATCGCGTTGTCAAGGCCCAGACCGCGTTCTTCATAGGCGCGAAAGACTAAACCTTGGCCGAACTGCTCAAAAAAGTTGCCCACGGTGATGTCAAACTTGCCCTGCTGCCATTGGGCGTAGCGGTACGTGATTCCCTCACCACGGTATCCGGTCGGGAACCCGAGAATGGCATTTTGGTAGTTCTCGTAGCGCATGCCCATGCGAAGGTTGCCGCGCTCATAGGTAAACAGCGCCCAGCCTTGGCCCAGCGCGCGTTCGTCGGGGTAGTAGTCGCCTGCGGGGTCGAGCACAGAGTCGCGCACATATAGCTGGGCATCCATTTGAACGACGGCCCGAAGGGTTCCGCCCAAGGCATCGGTCTGGCCCGTTTGCGCTGCGGCGGAACCTGCGGTCACCAGCGCCACAATTACTGCAATTCTGCGCATGGCTTACTTGAGCTTGCGAACTTCAGCGACGAGCACTTCTTCTTCGCCCGGAACGTACTTGTTGGCCTGCCACACGACTTCGCCAGCTCCGTTGAGCAAGAAGGTGTGGGGGACGTTGTTGACGCCCATCGCGCGGCGAAGGTCGCTGTTTGGGTCGAGGACGACCGTGTAGTCCCAGCCCTGGCCGGCGACAAAGGGTCCAACCTTGGGGCTTGTGCGGGAATCGTCAATGCTCACCGCTACCAACGTGACACCGGTCTCTTCGTGCAGGTCGTCGTAGTACTCTGCCATCGCGTTGAGTTCGTTGATGCAGGGTTTGCACCATGTTGCCCAAAAGCTCACGATCATGGGTTTGCCTTCTTCTCGGAGGCTGCTGAGCTCGGTTTTGCTTCCATCGAGCTTGAGCACGGATACGTTCGGAAGCGATTGCGCAGAAATCAGAGTGGCCGAAGCCACCAATAGGGCGGTGAGCAAGGTTTTCATGTGCTCAAGGTACGCCAGGGCGCGGGGCTTAGCCAAGTCCCAAGTATCCACAAAAAAAGCGCCCCGGCCAAACGGCCAGGGCGCTCAAACAACTTAAGCGAATCGCTTAGTGCTGTACGGTAAAGCGCAGGGTCTCAACACGGTCGCTCATCGCAACCTTTACGGTGTAGATTCCGTTGGCAAGACCAGCAACATTGAGGTTCAGCTCGTTCGTTCCTGCGGCAATTGCCTCAGAAGCTGAAAGCACGAGTTGTCCGTTCAGGTTGAATACTTGAACACTTGCGTCACCAGCCTCAACTGCAGATACGAGTACCTTGACGGCGTCGCGGGCTGGGTTCGGGTAGATGTGTGCCTTTGAAAGCTCGAGTTCGTTCTCGCCCATGGCGTTGGTGCCAACGTGTACATTGTCCAACCAAAGGTTGTTTCCGTAGGCTGAGTTGCACTCAAACTTGAAGAGAACTTCCTGACCTGCGTACGAAGCTAGGCTGATTTCGTTCGGGTACCACTGCGTGGGCTGTGGGAAGAAGCGGCTTGTAGCATTTGGAGCTGTAGCCAGCGCAGTTCCAGCCTTGTCGAAGATGTTGGTCCACGAAGCGCCACAGTTGGTTGATACAAAAACTTTCAAACCATCGGCCTCACCGGCGTACGATGCATAGGCATGCTGGAAGCGAAGTTTGTGGTTCGCAGTAATTCCGCCCACCTTAGGGGTGATCAAGCTCGCTTGGTCGCCGGCAGTCATTGTGTAGAAGTCAACCATTAACGACTTAGGTGATTGGCCGTAGCCTCCCAATTCGTAGGTAAGCCCGTTGACATTGGCCTTAGAAACAACTGTAACGAGCGGAGCCTCAGACGTGTTGTACGTCATGATGAAGTCCGATGGAATTTCATTGAACGCTGCAGACTCCATGTCTTGCATGTACGGTGCAGGAGTTGGCGTGTTGTTCAAGACTGCAGCCATAACTGGAGCAGACATGTTATTCATTCCGTTGTAGTCTCCTGTTCCGTTCGGAGCAGATACCGTACCCACAATTGAGTTGGCACCTGCAGGAAGCGTCACTTGGGGGAAGCTTACGCTAGCCGTAGCACCAGCTGCGAGGTTGCCCGTCCAGTTTTGAGTCACGGGGGTACCGCCGTTGATGCTGTAGCCAACTACTGCAGACGTGATCGCGAGGCTACCTTCGTTTTTGATCGTCATCGTTGGAGTAGTGCTTCCGTTGCAAAGGCCTGCTGTAGCGGCAGTGAATCCGGTTACGCCAAGGTCAGGAAGACCAGAAATCACCTGTGGAGTCGTTTTGGCAGCATTCAATACGGACTTTCCTTGGTTGTCTTGAATGAAGGCAACAATAGAAACTTCGTTCAGGTTGGCCAAGTACGCTGGGGCTGCAACTTTGAAGCTGAGCATCTGGGTTTGACCACCGGTCCATGTGTCGGCCAAGGCAGTTCCGCTTTGATTTGGAACCATTTTGCGCATCACTTGGTAGAAGCTGGTTTCGCCGTTTGATCCGGGTGCAGAAGGGTAGTTGATCTCCTGTTCCACAATTGCAACATGAAGTTTCAACGAACCGGCAGCACCTGAGGTAACGGTCGTTGATCCCGCATTGGCGATAAACACCCCAATTTGAATGGAGTCGTAACCTGGAGTCCACTGGTGGCTGGCCGTGATGTTCAACGGAGCCGTAGTGTTGTAGCGGTTATCAATGGTAGACTGCGTCACAATCGTACCAGGAGAACCAGGTCCGCTACCATCCATTACCGAGTTGGGAACACCCGTAACACCGTAAAACTGAACGCGAGCGTCCACTTCAGTTGGGTTTTGCAGGTACATGGGGTCGTAGCCGGGCCAGCTAACTTGGTACTTCAGCGCCACCACTTTGGTTGGGTTGGCGTCGAGAAGTGTTTTGAGGGCGGGGTTCTGCGAGGCGCAGGGTCCGCACGAAGCCTGAGTGAAGTGCTCTACCAATACCATGCGGTTTTGGCCAAAGGCACTAAGGCTTAATAGTCCGGCTAGTGCCGTCAGCGTAAGGTGCTTCATTTGAAAGGGCTTTAATAAAAGGGTTAAGCGGCCGAAAACTACGCAAAAAATGAACGCGCTCAGCATCATTGCCGCGAAGTCGGCAGCGAAGTACCTTTACCGAATGCAAAAAGTAGTACTTCTGTGCGCCCTTCTGGCCGCAACCGCCGCCGGAGCGCAAAGCCTGACGGTCGCATCCATGGACAGCATTGCCTATGTCAATAGCCACAATGGCATCCAGGCGACGGCCCACGTGTCGGTTGCCAATACATCGAACGCAAGTAAGGATTACGTCGTGGTGCGCCGCAAGGTCGGAACCACGGGGTTGGTTGATTCCAACTACTTCTGCTGGGATTTATGCTACCCAGTGTGGGCCAACCAGAGCCAGGGCACAGTGACCATCGGCGCCGGCAGCACGGCAAACGACTTCAGCGGCTACGCATACGTTCGCGACACTTCGGCCAACGGTCAAGACACCATTTGGTACACGTTTATCAACGCTGCCGATGCCACAGATTCCCTTCAGGTTCAAGTGGTCTACGGCTTTAATCGCTACGTGGCTTCGCCTGAATCAGAGGTGCCTGTAATGCAGCTCTACCCGTCCCCTGCGCGTGGCGGAACGCGGATGTTTGGTCTACCCTCTAACGCCGTGCGCGTCGAGTGGGTGGATGCGCTTGGTCGTGTAGCGTTGACTAGCCCGGTGAGCGCCGACGGCTCGGTGTCTGTTCCCAACCAGCGCGGATTGTGGCTCGCTCGTGTGGTTCTTCCCACCGGTGAACGCACGGTGAAGGTTACCGTAAACTAAGCATACGAATTCGCCCACAACGGCGTTAATAGGGGTATGCTTCACCACCTTCGCGGCACCCTCGTCGAGAAAACCCCCACGCATGTCGTGGTGGAATGCGGCGGATTGGGCTACTTCATCCATATTTCTTTGACGACGTTTGGCCAGTTGCCCGACGGCGGTGAGGTCAAGCTGCTGCTGCATCCAGTGTACCGCGAAGACGCACAGCTCCTGTTTGGTTTTGCTTCAGAACTCGAGCGCGAGGTCTTTCTCATGCTCAATTCAGTTTCGGGCGTCGGAGCCAGTACTGCTCGCGTCATTTTGTCAACCCTTCGCCCCGAAGAGGCGTTGAGCGTCGTGGCGAATGGTGATTCTGGAAGCCTCCAGCGCATCAAAGGAATCGGTGCCAAAACCGCGCAGCGCATCGTCGTGGACGTTCGCGACAAGGCCGTCAAACTGGGCGCCTCGAGCCCACTCTCTGCGTCGGGCCCTTCAGCTCGCCACGAGGCGCTCGAAGCATTACTTGTGCTCGGATTTGCGCGACCTGCCGTTGAAAAAGCACTTTCTGCATTGGCTGCAGAAGCTGCGGATGCCAATGTTGAAGATTTGATCAAACGCGCCTTAGCTCGACTCTGATGAACATTCGTGGGGTACTGGTTGGGCTAGGCTTGCTGGCAGTTCTGCGCCTTGGGGCACAAGACACTACAAGCACGGGTTGGCCGATGCCGGGACTTCCGACTCCCCCGAACTGGAAGACCGAGGTCACCTACGACCCGGTGACTGGATTCTACATCCTGCAGCGCATGGTAGCCGGTGTTCCCGTGGGAGCTCCGCGGTACTTAAGTGCTGCGGACTACCAAAAACTTAAGTTTGGTCAGTTGGAATCCGAATACTGGCAGCAGCGATGGGCACAGGGCACCAGCACATCTGCCCGCGACGGGTCAAGCATTGTGCCTGACATGAACATCACGAATCCCGTCCTGCGGGACATTTTTGGTTCGGACCAGCTTGAAATCCGCCCTACAGGGAGTGCCGAAATTCGCTTCGGACTGCGCTACCAGCACATTAAGAACCCCATCGTTCCGGAGCGCAACCGGCGCACCTTCGCGTTTGACTTCGACCAAAAGATGCAGATCAGCGCTGCCGGCAAGCTCGGCGATCGGCTCAACTTGAACTTCAACTTCGATACGGAGGCCACATTTGCGTTTGAAAACAAAATCAAGCTCGACTTTAAGGGCCAAGAAGACGACATTCTCAAGGGCTTCGAAATGGGAGATGTCAGTCTGCCGACCAACGGGAGCCTGATCACCGGGGTTCAGAGTCTTTTTGGACTCAAAACCCAGATGCAGTTAGGCAAGACGACGGTGACTACGGTCCTGGCCGAGCAGCGCTCTCAAAGCCAGAGCATGAACATTCAAGGCGGAGCCTCGACGCAAGAATTCCTGATTCAGGGTGATGCCTACGAGGCCAACCGCCACTTCTTTTTGTCGCAGTTCTTTCGCGACCGCTACGAACAGTGGGTCGGAACCCGCCCCATCATCCAATCCCCCGTGCAGATTACCCGTGTGGAGGTGTGGGTAACCAACCGCCGCAACACCCCGACCGAAGTTCGCAACCTCATCGCGTTTTTGGACCTCGGTGAAGGCGAGGGGGGCGCCTACCGCAATTCCGCCCGAAGCCTCTCTGGTGAAGCCATTTTTCCCGGCCCCAGCGCGGACCCTTGGCCCAGCAACCGCGTCAACCGACTGGATCCGCAAGAAATGCTTCAGCGCTTTGCTTCGATCCGCGATGCCGCGTCGGCGGGGTCCATACTTGACGCCAGTGGCTATGACGGCAACATGGAGTATGCCCAATTGACCAACGCTCGGATGCTGCAGTCCAACGAATACAGCTTCCACCCACAGCTCGGTTATCTATCACTCAACACCGCCCTGAACCAAGACGAGGTGGTTGCGGTGGCCTACCAATATACTGTCAATGGCCGAGCGTACCAGGTGGGCGAGTTTTCGAATGACGGAATTGTTGCGCCAAAGTCGCTCATTCTTAAGCTGTTGAAGCATCAGATTCTCAACGTGCGCAGTCCGGCCTGGGACCTGATGATGAAGAACGTGTACAATCTCAACGCGTTCCAACTCAGTCCAGAGGATTTTCGCCTTGAATTGCTCTACGTCAACGATGAAACGGGTCTGCCGATTCCGTTCTTGCCCAAGTCGAGCGTCAAGGACCAACTACTTGTACAGGTGCTACAGACCGATAAGGTGAACAGCAATGGCGACCCGTTCCCTGACGGACTTTTTGATTTTGTCGAGGGGTTGACTGTACAGACGGCTACGGGTCGCATTATTCTACCGGCCCT
>CAIJMB010000017.1 GCA_903821715.1 uncultured Flavobacteriales bacterium | reverse complement strand
GAGCTGCTTATCGGGGGGCTAAGCCTGTGGAAGTCCACTGACGGAGGCGCCACAGCCGTAGCCATGGCAGGTTATGCCGCAGACAGCGTCCGAATGCACGTGGACATGCAAGATTTTCGTGTTTTTCCTAACCCGTCTGGAGGCGTAACCACTTGGATTTCAACCGACGGAGGAATTTACGAAAGCACAGATTTTGTGCAGTCACAGCCTGCCGTGCGCATGGTTGGAATCCAGGCCACCGAATTTTGGGCCTTGGGTCAGGCGTGGAACGAAGACGTGCTGGTCGCCGGGGCCTACCACAACGGCGTGCTTGCCCGTCGTGAGGCCTATCCACAAGGCATGTTTATGCAACTCGGCGGAGGCGAGCCGCCATCGGGCTACGCCGATCCAATGACGGACGGCCGCGTATACAGTGCTGAAATTGGCGGCGTGCAGCTCCCGACTGCGCCCAGTTCGAGTACGCCTCCGCAGTACTTCAGCTTTACGGTGTTTCCCAATGAGTCGTACTGGCCGTCAGAGGCGAGTACCATGGTCTTTGACCCGAGGTCGCCGAGTGAGATGTTGGTCGGAATCGACCACAAACTCATGCGGTCCGCCGACGGGGGCCAAAGCTATCAAGTGCTTAAAACGTTTGGAACGGATGCTACACGCAAGCTAGGCATGGTAGTTCAGGGCTTTCAACAGCCCGAGGTGCTTTATGTAGTTCAGCGGCAATCCTGGTCCCCTGTAGTGCTTCACCGAAGCCTCGATAGTGGCGCCACATGGACGCAAATTACCCTTCCGTCCGGGATAGGAAGCCGTATGGTGCTCGCACTAGACCCTGTTCAGGCGATGCACGTGGTCGCCGCATTCCCTGACGCCCCCAACGGCCAAAAGGTGTACCGGTCCATCAATGGGGGCCAGCAATGGTTGCCCTGGAACTCCCCCGAACTCAATAACCATGAACCCCGATCCGTGGTACGGCTGCATGGCGCTCAATCCGCATGGGTGGTGGGCACGAACCATGATGTGTTCGTGCGATTCGACACGAGTTCTGTTTGGATTGCGGCGGGTCAAGGCTTGCCGCACCCCATTCAAACCCGGGATATGGCAGTGCACTACGGATTGGGCAAACTTCGCATTGCGACCTACGGACGCGGAATGTGGGAGTGCGACCTTCCAAGCCCCATCGTACAGCCATTGGCTCAGCCCATGGTTTCGAAGCGGGCCCAATGGCGAATTGGGTGCACGCCCGACTCGGTGCGCTTTGCCAGTAGAAGCATCGCGTTGAGGGCGGGAACCTCGTTCGCATGGCGCTTCCCTGGCGGGGTTCCTTCGACATCCACGGCGCTCCAGCCCTCGGTATTTTACGCCCAGCCAGGAGCCTACACGGCCTGGCTTCGAGTCACCCACCAAGGAGCGGTGGATTCCGCCGCGGTTTCGTTCACCATTTCGGCGCCCACGGGATCTCTGAGCCTTGCGGACTTCGAGGGCAGCATCTTTCCGGACCCCTATCTGTGGACTCAAAGTGAGCCGGGCGGAACCGAGTGGAGCCGCGCTGAGTGGACTGCGGGCAATCATGCTGCGCGGGCCGACAACTATACCCACGACGCTCAGGGCGCGGTGAGCGACCTCGTCTTCAGCGTGGATCGGGCATCGTCACCCGAACTACTCCGCTACCACTACGCCTATGCGCCTTATGGGTTTCCGTATTCCGATACGCTGGTGGTTCTAGTCAGCCCAAACTGCGACCTGTCTGCCCCATTGTGGGCCGATACGTTGGGCGGAACCCGACTTCAAACCGCAGCTTCCATGACCAACGGAATGTTTGTGCCGTCCAATTCGTCAGACTGGCGCCAGGATTCGGTTTCATTCACGAGCCCGCTCCTTCAGGCGGCGTTTCAAACGCATCCCCGACTTTATGTCGGATTCCGAAACATCGGTCGCTGGGGCCAAGCCCTTTATTTAGACAGTTTGGAATTGGTTCGGAACCTATCGATGCCCGAGTCGCGCGCGGCTTCCGCAGTGGAATGGGTGCCGAACCCCGTTTCTGCGGGAAGCGTAGTGCGTAGCCGACCCCCGCTGCCCCAAGCTGTCTTGGTAGAATGGTTTACGCCCTCTGGCAAGCGAATGGGGACCTCAGAGGTGGGCCCGAATGGCGATGTGCGCATTCCTTCGGCGGCACGCGGGGTGCTTCTCTGGCGCGCCGTGGCCGACGATCGCGCTTGGGCTGGGTCGTTGGTGGTGCTTTAAAACTTAGTGGTCTCGCCCCTTTTGAAGTAGTGTTTCAAAAGCTTCGTCCCACGACGGCACGGATTCCGCCTCGGTTCCATAGGATTTGCCGGTGGCGATTTTTGGAAATGCCTTCATTGCCTTGAGGTGGGTTTCGCTGCGCAAGTAGTCAAGCATGGCTTCGCGGCTCGACCAGGCAGTGAGCGTGCACTGGTAGTTTTTGATGCGTCGAACTTCACAAAATAGATTGCCTTTGGCCTGCTGGGCCTGGCGAAATGAGGGAATGGCCAGTGACCAAAATCGAATGGTTCCGACAATCCCCTTGGGACGGAGGCCGGTGATGGAGATGTACATAAGTTCAGACGCGGATTAAAACAGATCCCTCAATAGGAGAGCGACAAACACGAGGCCGCCCACGATTAGTTCGGCGCGGTACTTGGCTAAAAGAGGCTTCATGAGGTGAAGTTAGGGCCGGGCAGATTAATGATGAAATGGCCTCCTTTCTAATAATTCATGACCCTTGTTTGTTCATGAGGTCTTCAATTAACGACGTTAAACACTGAACGTCACTTTCGATTGTTCCGCGCATGTAGTCGCGGTAAACCCCTTCGTTGTCAGCTGGGCTTAAATTAACGTCATATCCCTTTTGAAGCGCGAGCTCTCGAATAAACTCTCTTTGAGCGCGTCCGTTCCCTTCTCTAAATGGGTGAAAGTAATTGACGTGGTCCAAAAGAACTGCTAATTGATGTGCAATAGTATGTTGATCGCTAGAGTCTAATTTCATAAACTGCGCAACCAGGGAGTCGATATATTGGATTGCTGTGGCAAAGGCGGAGGTTGGAATAAATTGCCGCTTATCCTTCTTGATTTCCACCGTTCGAGGCTGACCGGCCCATGCATAGACATCTTGGAACAAGTGAAAGTGAATATCAAATAATCCCTGCGTTGATTTTATGTGGAGCGGGTGATGCCGCAATTCGCGAAGTCTTTTAGATACGGTAACACTCTCAAAAAATTGAAGATCCTCAGCACGTTCAAAGCCAAGGAGGTTACGCAGAATTCCAGTCTCTGGGTCGATGTATGCACTAGACTGATCGAGGTACGTATACCCGTCAGACATAGGCTTTAGACTTCGTAATGAAGACAAGCTCTTGAAGGCTGAGTTCTCCAAGAATGTAGTCCCGAATGAGCGATATAGACTTGGCTGTAGGG
>CAIJMB010000016.1 GCA_903821715.1 uncultured Flavobacteriales bacterium | reverse complement strand
GAGTCAATACGGTTCCGGCAGAATTTTTTAAGCAAGCTCCTGATAATCTGCATCTCACGCTGACGGAGCTCAGCGTTTCGGGGCCTCGCGATTGGGCCTGGGTACTGAACCAACCCACTGCCAGCCCAGGGTTTGACGGTGAATTTGACGCCTGGAAGCTTCCGAATGGGGTGAACAAGCCCAGCATCGCAGTAGTAGACGACGACCAGTACATGGCCGTTGACGCCCTCGACCTTAGTCAGCCGCAGTGCCTTGACCTCGAGGTTAAGGGCCAGCTGGGCGAGCGCTACCAAATTGATTTGGATCAGACGGTGACGGGCGACTGCTACCGTGTGCTGCTCGAAGACCACCTCACCCAAACCGTGACCGACCTCAGTAATTCGCCCTACGATTTTGAGCATTCGGGTTGGACTTCAGAGTCGCCCCGCTTTTCGCTGTGGTTTACTCCTGGAGTGGCGATGGATGTTTCTGAAGGGGTTCCGGTAGCTGTGGTCACGAATTCAGACTGGGTGATGCATTCCCAGGGCCGGTGGACGGCAAGTCCCTCGCATTGTGAGCGCGAAGTCCAGGTGTATTCCCAGTTGGGGATGCTCTGCTTTGAAGCTTCGATGGATTCAGCGGATCCGCATTTTGATTTTGTCACCCCGTCAGGCACCTATTTAGTGGTGCTGACGGGACCGAGCACGCGCAGTGCCCATCAGGTAATTGTAACCCGATAATGAAGTTAGTTTTTTTGATAGCTGCCTTCGCAGCCGCTAGCATAGGCGCTCGTGCGCAAGTTGTGGATCCGTTTCAGGAGGCCTTTCAGGACATGTTTGAACTGTTGGAGTCTCCGTACATCCCTCAAGGTGCGATGGATAATCCACCGCCACCAGAGGTTCCGCTCGACGGAGGGCTTACCGCGCTGCTTGTGGCAGGAGCTGGTTTGGGATACCGCAGGTTCCGCGCGCGAACGCGGCAGCGCGACCAATAGACCGCGGCACCCGTACCTTCGTTTGTAATGAAAGCGTTAATCGACATTGCTTCGTCAGCGTTTGCTCGCGTACTGAGCCGTCCGAGATGGGCAGGATTGAACGACGCATTGCTCAAGGCCACCCTGCGAGCGCGCGGCTACCAAGACTGGTCGGGCCGCGGAGAAGCGTGGCTGATCGAAAAGGTGCTGCCCTCGCTCGACATTCAGGTGGTCATTGACGTGGGGGCCAACGTGGGCGACTACGCGCACGGAGTCCTGGAGCACACCGGCGCCAAAGTGTACTGCTTTGAACCCCAACCCCATGTGGTCACAATGCTGCACAGTCGGCTGCAGCCGTTTGGATCGAGAGCGGTGGTGATTCCGCTCGGAGTTGGCGCGCAGAGCGGCAGCCTCGACCTGTTCTACAATCCGGATTCACCGGAACTCGCCTCGTTCAGCAAGGAGGTTAATGCAATTTCGTACGTAGACAACCAGGCCTCGATTAAGGTCCAGGTCGTTTCGCTCGATGAATTTGCGGCCCAATCGCGCTTGACCCGGGTAGATTTCATCAAAATTGACACTGAGGGCTACGAACTCGAGGTTTTGAAGGGCGCAGAACGCGTGCTTCGCGAACTGAAGCCCGCATTGGTTCAGCTTGAATTCAATATGCACCATCTGCTGCGCGGCACGTCGCTGTACGCGCTGTCCCAGCTGATTCCTGACTACGACCTCTACCAGCTGGTTCCCGGCGGATGGGCGCGGCGCGATCCGTTGGATCCGTTTACCAACGTGTACCGCCACGCCAACTTCGTGTTTGTGCGCCGCGGAGTCCTTAACCGCTAAATTCACGAGGTGAATACGTCGATTCGAATCGCCCGGGTGGCGGCCGTGCAGGGCCTGCAGTACGTGGTGCCGCTGCTGCTGCTTCCGCTGATCGCGGGGTGGCTTGGATTGCTCGAGTTCGGACGCCTTTTTTGGTTCGTTAGCGCATTCGCGTTGGTGAATGCGGCCTCGGGATTTGGCCTTGAGTGGTCCGGAACCCGAAAACTGGCTCAGGCCTCTGCCGGAACCGCCGATTGGGGCAGCACCGTGGCCAGCCTGTTGCGCCTGCGCCTCGCGGTCACCCTACTGGGACTCGTACTGCTTTGGGTTGCGCTGTGGGTTGCCTTGGGGACGGCACCTGGCCCCGGAGAGCTGGTCGTGATGGTCCTGCTCAGCGTGGATTCGCTCGCCAATGCGCGCTACCCCAACTATGCCTTTTTTGCAGCCGGACAGGCACCGCGCGCCGCCCGGGTTCAGCTTGAAGGCCGCCTCGTTTTGGCCGCTGTCGTGGCCGGTGCGGCCCTTTTTGGGCGGTTTGGCGTGCTGACCTACCCTTTGGGCATGGCTTTGGGGTCTTGCTGGGTGGCCGTGCGCTCGCAGCGCTGGCTTCGTGACCAGCCGGGTTGGCAGGGCAATGCCTCGGCGCCGTGGTCGTCGATGCGCGAGCGTGCACGCGAGGGCCTTCCGTTTTTTGGCATTACCCTGCTCTCTCTAGGCTATACCACCGCGAACATTCTGGTGGTCGAGGCGGTGAGCACGCCACCTGAGCTCGGCTACTTTACCGCCTCAAGCAAGCTGGTCGTGGCCCTCAACAGCATTTTTATCGGAGCCGTGGGTTCAGTCCTCTTCAGAGACCGACTCGCGGCCTCGGGCGGTGACGCGGTGGGCGCCGTGCACCGAAGCGCACTGATTGCCGTAGGGGTGTTGGGCCTAGTGATCGGAACCGGCCTTTTTGCCGGTGCCGAGGTTATCGTTCGGATCTACTACGGAACCGAGTTCGCCCCCGCGAGCGCAAGTTTGCGATGGATGGCGTGGATTCCGCTTTGTGTGGGCCTCAGCAACGTCGTGGGCGTTCAGGGGTTGGCGGCCCTGCACCGCGAACGCTGGCTCTATCTGCCGGTTTTGCTGGCCCTCGGCCTGTCGGTGTGGGGCAATGTGATGTGGACCTCGACCCACGGGGCGGTCGGAGCCGCGGCCGCCTGGCTCATGGCGGAATTCGCCCTTCTGGTGGTTTCAGCCCTGCTCTACCGGCGCTTTAGCCAGTCGTAGGTTCCGTGCACCAGGGGGAAGCGGTTGGCACGTTTCTGGCCAAACTGCACCACCGGGAGGCGGCGTACCGAAATCCGCTCGTAGTCCAGGTAAAAGCTAAAGAGTCGCTCCGCCAAAAAACTGGCGTGGCGGGCTGCATAGCCGTCAGGGCGCTGCCCCAGCTCGCGGTCCACCTCAAGCAGCATCGGGAACAGCCACGCGCAGTAGCGGTCGACGTCTTCACGGGCTCCGTAGAGCATGTTGAAGGGTGTAAGGTCGTGGCTAGTGTCGAGGTAGCGGTTCCAGTCGGCGCTCAGCCCGGGGTGGTGTCGTACCATGGCCTGTTCGAGCACCTCAAGGTCGCGGGCGTCGTGCCAGCGCAGGTAGTCTGCACGCAGCGACTCGCGGTAGGTTCGGGTGGTGCTCACAATGAGGCTTTGCCCCTTGAGATCCTCAGGTTTGAGGGCGAACGCGGGGGTCCACCGCTTGAGCTCGTTCCAGTGTCTATGCTCGGGCTGAACCAGCCAACGCTGAGTCCAGGTGGGTCGGGCCACAAAAAAGCGCCGGTAGTGTGCGATTCCGTAAT
>CAIJMB010000015.1 GCA_903821715.1 uncultured Flavobacteriales bacterium | reverse complement strand
GGCCCCAAGGCCGTCAAGTACGGCGTGACTGCGGCCTACGTGCTCAACCTCGAGGTGGTTCTGCCCACCGGTGAGGTGATCTGGACCGGAGCCAACACCCTCAAAAACAGCACTGGCTACAACCTTACCCAACTCATGGTGGGTTCTGAAGGCACGTTGGGCGTAATCACGAAGATTGTGGTGCGCCTGATTCCGTACCCTCGCCACCATTTTACGATGCTGGCTCCGTTTGCCTCCGCCGAGGTTGCCTGTGCGGCCGTGGCGCGCATTTTTCAGGCCGGAATCACCCCCAGTGGACTCGAATTCATGGAACGCGACGCCATCGACTGGACGCTTCGGTTTGTGGACGGCGTGTCGATTCCGACCGGACCCGGTATTGAGGCCCACTTGCTTATGGAAGTCGACGGAACCGACGAAGAGGCCGTTTTGCGCGAGGCCGAGCAGCTGGCCGCCGTGGCCGAAGAGGCCGGAGCCCTCGAGGTACTGTTTGCCCAAACCCAAGCGGAGCGCGACGCGCTTTGGAAGCTCCGCCGCCGTGTGGGCGAGGCCGTCAAAAAGCACAGCATCTATAAAGAGGAGGACACGGTGGTTCCGCGGGCCAAGCTGCCCGACCTGCTGCGCGCAGTCAAGCGCATCGGTGGAGAGTACGGGTTTGAGTCCGTGTGCTACGGCCACGCAGGCGACGGGAACCTGCACGTCAACATCGTCAAAGGCGGTATGAACGATGCGGACTGGCACGGCGACCGCCTGCAGCAGGGCATTCGCCAGCTCTTCACCGAGGTGCGCGCCATGGGCGGAACCATTTCGGGCGAGCACGGCATCGGCCTGGTGCAAAAGGGCTTCATGGACTTGGCCTTCGCGCCCGCGGCGCTCGACCTTCAGCGCGGAATCAAATCCTTGCTCGACCCCAAGAATATTCTGAATCCGGGCAAGATTTTTGCTTAATTTAGTACAGAATTCTGTACGAAAATGATTTCAACCACCCTTACCGACCTTCGCCGAGAACTCAAGGCCTACGTAGACCAAGTGGTCGACGAGGGTGAAATCATTGTGGTCAACCGCGGACGCCGCAAAGGCGTAGTGGTCATGTCGCTTGACCAATTCAATATGCTTGACGCCACGCAGTGGCTCACCTCGAGTGCTGCAAATGCGTCGCGTCTTCGCGATGCAGTTCGCCAAGCAGACTCCAAAGAATACCAAAGCCACGATTTAATCGAGCCGTGAAGTTGGTCTTTGTTCCGCGCGCCTGGGAAGATTACCAACACTGGGTCGCGTCGGACAAAGCCGTTTTAAAACGATTGAATTATTTACTGAACGAAGTTCAGCGAACGCCATTTCACGGATCCGGAAAGCCGGAAGCGCTTAAGCATGATTTTAAGGGATGCTGGTCGCGACGTATAACGGCAGAACATCGTTTGGTGTACCGCGTTGACGGCGACCAAGTCGTGGTTCTACAGGCTCGCTACCATTACTGAAGTCCTCGGAACCTCGGCGCCGCCATCCCTGGTCGTGCCTCGTTCAGCGCGTAGCGCATCCAGTGCACGTCGCACCACTGACCAAACTTTTGACCTGCCGCGGTGTAGGTTGCAAAGGACTCGTATCCGCAGGCGGAGTGCAGGGCGACACTCGAGTCGTTGGGAAGGGTGATGACTCCGTAGGCCCAGACGAACCCGCGCTCAGCCAGCGAAGGCAGGAGGGCAGCGTAGAGCGCGCGGCCGACTCCCTGGCGGTGGGCTTCGGGGGCTACGTACACGCTGGTTTCGACGGCCCACTGGTAGGAGATGCGCTCGCGGTGGGTGGTTCCGT
>CAIJMB010000014.1 GCA_903821715.1 uncultured Flavobacteriales bacterium | reverse complement strand
TAACCGCCGAGGGTTCGGACGTCAAGCCCGCCCACCTTTCGGCCCTCGTCGAGCGCGGAATCCTCGAGCGCGAGCTGCGCCCCCTCGACCGCAGCCTCGACCTGGGCGATTCCTTGTCGCTTCCTGAGCTAAGCCCGGCCCAACGGGCAGCGCTACAGGAGCTCGAGTCCGAGAAGCATGAGGCGCTCCCGAAGTTGCTTTGGGGCGCCACAGGGTCGGGCAAGACCGAGGTGTACCTGCACCTCGCGGCCCACGCCCTCGAGGAAGGCAAGCACGTTTTATTGATGGTTCCTGAAATCGGACTGGTTCCTCAGGTGGTGCAGCGCGCGGGCCGGGCCCTCGGGCCCGACCGGGTGGTGCCCTGGCACCACCAGCTCGCCGACGGCGAGCGGCGCGCCCTTTGGGAACACCTCTTGGATCCCGATTCCGCCCCGCGCGTCGTAGTGGCCACGCGCTCGGGAATTATGCTCCCGTGGCACCGCCTCGGCCTTATCGTGGTCGACGAAGAACACGAAACCAGCTACAAACAGCAGGAACCCGCTCCGCGCTACCACGCCCGCGACGTCGCCGTGTGGCTGGCGCAGCAGAAAAAAATCCCGATTGTGCTGGGATCCGCCACCCCATCGGTCGAAACCTGGCACAACGCCGCCCAAGGCAAATACCAGCGGGTCGACCTCGGTGAGCGCTACTCGGGCGTCGCATTTCCTGAAGTGGTTCCGGTCAGCACCCTCAAGGCCCAGGCACTGCACCAGCAGGTGGGCCCGTTCACCCCCGAATCCTATGCTGCCGTGGCCCAAACCCTGGCCGACCACCAGCAGGTCTTGGTCTTTCAAAACCGCCGTGGATACGCTCCGGTGCTCACCTGCATGAATTGCGGGTGGATCGAGCCCTGTACCGACTGCGACGTCTCGCTGACCTACCACAAAAAGGCTCGCCAGCTCGTCTGCCACTACTGCGGACTCCACAAGGACCTGCCCGAAACCTGCCCGCAGTGCCGCCAGTCCGCCTGGGATTGGCGCGGACTCGGAACCGAGCGCATCGAAGAAGAAGTCGAAGCCCTGTTTCCCGAAGCCCGAATCCTGCGGGTGGACTCTGATTCCACGCGGAGCAAACGGGCCATGACCGACTTTTTACAGTGGATGGAATCGGGCGAAATCGACCTCGTCGTCGGAACCCAAATGGTCGGCAAAGGACTCGACCTCGCTGGCCTGTCGCTTGCCGTAGTCACCAACGCTGACCTGATGCTGAACCGCCCCGACTTCAGGGCTCACGAACGCGCCTTTCAGCTGCTCCTTCAGGTAGCCGGACGCACCGGGCGCCGCGAACTTCGCGGGCGCCTACTCATCCAAACCGCCACTCCCGGCCATCCGGTCCTGCAACGCGTGGTCGACCACGACGTTCCGGGCATGATGGACTACCTCATTCGCGACCGCGCCGAGCACCATTATCCGCCGTTTGCGCGCATGGTCCGCATCGAAGTGCGCCACCGCAAAGAGTCGGTCGCCCGCGATGTCGCTCATTTTTTGGCCAACCAACTGCTCAAAGCGCTTTCGGGCGGAATCCTCGGTCCCGACGCCCCTCCGGTGGCCCGCATTCAAGCCATGTACCGCCAGCACTTGTGGATCAAGCTTCCGGCCGACGGCAGCGTCAAGGCCACCAAGCGGCGCCTCCTCAAAGAAATCGACGGACTAATCTACCACCCCCACGGCCGCAGTGCGCGGGTCATCGTGGACGTGGATCCGAACTAGTAACTAGCTACTAGTTACTCGTTTCTAGTTTATTTCCGAGCTTCCACAGCCCGCAATAGCGATTGGACCAACGAGCCAATCTCAGCGAACCTTGCCAAAAGCTAACGAGCCAACCTCGCCAACCTTGCTAACTAGCTAACTCGCTCCAGCACCATCGCCGACGCGCCGCCACCGCCGTTGCAGATGCCTGCCGCGCCGTAGCGGGCTTGGCGGTCCTGCAGCACGCTGATCAGGGTTACGAGGATGCGGGCGCCTGAGGCTCCGAGTGGGTGGCCCAGCGAAACGGCACCGCCGTGCACGTTGGTTTGGGCGGATGTGATTCCGAGCAAGTCCACGTTGACCAGACCGACGACGCTGAACGCCTCGTTGAGCTCAAAAAAGTCAATGTCGCTCACAGTGATTCCGGCACGCTTAGCGGCCAGGGGCACGGCTTTGGCCGGAGCCGTCGTGAACCACTCCGGTTCGTGGGCCGCGTCAGCGGCACCCGCGATGCGGGCGAGAGGCTTTAGGCCCAGTGCCTTCGCTTTTTCTTCAGACATCAGAACCAGCGCCGCGGCACCGTCGTTGAGGGTTGAGGCGTTGGCGGCGGTAACGGTTCCGTCTTTGGTAAAGGCGGGGCGCAGCGAAGCAACCTTGTCGCGCATCAAGTTGGTGTACTCTTCGTCGTGGGCGACCTGTACCACGTTGCCTTTGCGGTCCTTGACTTCGACCGGAACCACTTCGCGGTCAAACTTACCCGCCGCCCATGCGGCCGCACTGCGGTCGTAGGATTCCAGTGCGAACGCATCCTGCTGCTCGCGGCTGTAGTTATGTTCTTTGGCGCAGAGGTCGGCGCACACGCCCATCACTTGCTGGTCGTACACGTTCATTAGGCCGTCTTTGGTCAAGCCGTCCACCAAGGTGGTGTTGCCAAACTTGGTTCCGAGTCGGCTACCGGGCAGGTAGTGCGGAACCTGAGACATATTCTCCATTCCGCCCGCCACGACCACGTCAGCCTCACCCAGCGCAATGGCTTGAGCGCCCAAAGCGACCGCCTTCATACCCGAAGCACAGACCTTGTTGACAGTGGTACACGGAACCGAATTCGGTAATCCTGCACCCAATGCCGCCTGACGTGCCGGAGCCTGACCGACGTTGGCCTGCAGCACGCAGCCCATCAAAACTTCGTCAACTTCTTTAGCATCAAGGCCAATTTTGGCAAGGGCGCCGCGGATGGCCGTGGCTCCAAGTTCCGTGGCGGGAACCGAGCTAAGGGCACCCATAAAGCTTCCGATCGGGGTCCGCACGGCGGACACAATAACTACGTTTTTCATCATCAAAAGGTTGTGCTGCGAAGATACTGCTGGACTATGTTAAATCATCTTCTGTGCCTATATTTGCAGCCCTTCAGCCAGGGGTTAACCGCCCTATACTTGAAACCCGGTGAGGTGGGTGAGAGGCTGAAACCAGTAGTTTGCTAAACTGCCGTACGGGTAACTGTACCGCGGGTTCGAATCCCGCCCTCACCGCGAAAGGAGCGTCTCACGACGCTCCTTTTTTGTTTAATTATTGTCATTCAGTAAGTTAGGCACATTTTAACTTCCTTTGAAAGTGCCAAATTTGACCATAAGAAGGCACCCTAAAGGTCCGTTACGGCTACCCATCCAAAAAATGAGTTTGGGGTAGCCAGTAATTCTAAATGACACAAAATGGAACAATAAGACATTAATAATCAGGTATTTATGTTTTGTTAGTCCGAAATTAGCTCTTAATATCGCAGCCAAGTAATGGACCAACAAACACGTATTATTCAATGGCAGCTACCCAAAGACCCACAACTTTATTTTCATTCAGTTGGTATTTAGCTCGCAAGAAGCTTCGTAAAGATGGAAAATGCCCAGTTTATCTGAAGTTTCGCGTACGTGAAACCAAGTCTGCCATGCGATGCGGTTGTTGTGTGCTTCCGTCAAACTGGATGTCTGATGTGGCTAGGCTATCGTCAATGGATCCAGACTCGCCTCAAGTCAATGAGCAGCTACGATCATTGGAAGCCAGTGTTTACAATCACTTTAATTACCTCGTTGCAACTCAAATAGAATTTGACGCCCAGACCCTACGAAATTCTATTTTAGGCATCAGCCAAGACAAAAGTGTAACGGGGTTTCTAGAACTTTTTGACCTGTACCTAAAGGAACGCGCAAGGGTTGTTGGATTAGATATTACGCATACCACTCATATTCGAAGTATTCGGGTTAGACGGTATTTCGAGGAGTTTTTGAAAGTGGAGCTTCGTAAAAATGACATTAAACCGAAAGACATTGACTATGTGTTACTTAAGAATTTCTATCAATTTTTAAGGGTAAGTCGTAATCAATCTAACAATACCGCCATTAAGCTGATGCATCTAGTTCGAGCGGTATTTAAGGACTTGATTCGGCAAGGTGTTCTTCAAGCAGATCCTTTTGTTAATGTTAAACTTTCGCTTGAAGAACGTGCGAGAATGTACTTAACTGATGATGAACTTACTAGGTTGATTCATAAAAGTATGCCCAATGAACGGCTTCAAAAGGTCAAGGATGCCTTCCTCTTTTCTTGCTACACTGGTCTTTCGTACTCTGATGTTCAAAAACTGAAATGGTCAGAAATTGAAAATTCTGGAAAGATGACCTGGGTAAAAACGACTCGGCTAAAAACCGGTACATCTTCAATAATACCACTGTTGCCTCCGGCTTTTCAAATTATTATGAATAATAAGTCAGGGTGTGTGATCGAAGATGATAAAGTGTTTGCTATTGCAAGCAACCAAAAGGTCAATGCATACCTCAAAGAAATTGGTACGCTTGCTAATATTTCTAAGCCATTAACCTTTCATATGGCCCGTCACACGTTTGCTACAACGGTTACCCTGCTGAATGACGTTCCGATTGAGAGTGTCAGTAGGATGCTTGGGCACAAAAAACTTGTCACAACGCAACACTATGCCAGGATTGTCGACAAGAAGCTCGAGTCCGACATGTCCAAACTAGCATTACGTTACAACCATGAGTAAGTACAGATACATTAAAAAGGAGGAATTTGAAATGCGCGCTTATGGCTTTGGTGAGCTGGCCCAAATGTATTTGCCCAATATCCAGCCCAAGAGTGCTACAAATCAACTAACTCGTTGGATTGCACAGAATAAGACCCTGTCTTCAGTTCTAGAGGATATAGGCTTTGAAAAAGGCGCGAAAGTGCTAACGCCAAAGCAAGTCGATGCAATCCTTGAGCACATTGGTTTTCCATGAACAAACTAAGTAATGGCTCATTTATTGTTTTCGCGATTTAGGCCATTGACAATAAATATTAAATTCAAAAATATTGTATCGGTATATACTTCACATCGATGTTTAAAATCGGCTCTTGATTTTGAAATTAAATTCAAACGCACGGGATGTGCTAGTAGGCCTTGGTTTATTTGCATACTTGTGTTGTCAAATGTTATGGCTCATTCGGTATGAACTAGGGTTTACATCAGAAGGGGT
>CAIJMB010000013.1 GCA_903821715.1 uncultured Flavobacteriales bacterium | reverse complement strand
GTGGACGGTTTCGCCCAAAAGCTGTTTTAAGGATGATGTGGTTCACAATAAAATTCTCCACAGCCACTTTTCCGCAAAGCATTGCCGCTTCGCGAACTCTTGGTTTCTTGAAGACACTTCCAGCGATATACCCCCCGACGATCCAATTGAACGCCAACCCATCTGAGTTCACTAAATACGGGGCAAGTGGTGTGCGTCGGTAGTAAAATGGGAGGTGGATTGCCGATCGAATGGGATCTTGAAGCGGCTCAATATGCTGCTGCCAGCGACTCGTAAGCCATGGATCAGCAATTACTAAGGCCGTAAATCCTGCTATGACTTGACTGCGTTTCTGGGGGGTTCCGAGAAGATCTCTACTCGCCTCAACTGCATCACCCCAAGGGTCGCTAAGTACACGATAGGTCTCTACTGCAATACCTTGACCAACGGTACGGACCGAAGCAAAAAGGGCTAAGGTCCAAAAAATGTACTTCATGGTATGAAGTTAGTGCGGATGAAGGGAATCGAACCCCCACGCCTCGCGGCGCTAGATCCTAAGTCTAGTGCGTCTACCAGTTTCGCCACATCCGCTTAGGAGGGGCAAATATAGCGATTGCATCATGCTTCTGTGGCGCAGCGCAATTTTATTCACAATTCACGCGGCGCGTCGGCAAACGAGGTACCTTTGATGTCTTATGGCGATTCAAACGATTCTCCCTTCGGAACTGAGCATTCCCGACCTGCAGCGCACCCTTCAGTTCGCGGTCGGCCCGCGCCCTATTGCCTTGGTTTCGAGTGTAAACCGTGAGGGATTGGTGAACTTGTCGCCGTTCAGCTTTTTCAACATCTTTAGTACGAATCCGCCCATTTTGGTATTCTCACCCGCACGGCGCGTTCGGGACAATTCAACCAAAGACACTCTGAACAACGTGCTCGAGGTACCTGAAGTCGTGATTCACTCAGTGAGCCATTCGATGGTCGAGCAGACGAGCTTATCAAGCACCGAATATGCTCGCGGAATCAATGAGTTTACCAAGGCCGGATTCACTCAAGTTGCGAGTACCCATGTGGCCCCTCCGCGCGTAGCTGAAGCGCCGGTTGCACTTGAGTGCCGTGTAAATGAGGTAGTTGCATTGGGGGATGGCCCCGGAGCTGGGAATCTCGTGATCTGCGAGGTGATTGCCATTCACATTAACGATCAAGTGCTTGACGATGAAGGCCGCCTCGATCAAGACCGCCTTGACCTCGTAGGACGGTTGGGCGGAGATTGGTACGTACGCGCCCATGGTGATGCCCTTTTTGAGGTTGAAAAACCATTGGCCACTAAAGGAATTGGTGTTGATGCCCTTCCGCGCAGTGTGCGCTTATCCACGGTGCTCACTGGCAACGATTTGGGCAAGCTCGGGAACGTTGAATTACTTCCTTTGCAATCTGATGTTGAGGAGTTTATGCAGCATCACCGCATTCAAACTATCTTTAGGCAGTATGCCGACCCCATTGAGCGCCGAGAGGCTTTGCACCAGTATGCCAAAGAGCAGCTCGATAAGGGCAAAGTCCACAAGGCATGGAAGGCCCTGCTGGTCGACCGCTTGAACACTCACAGCACTGACGACGAATAACCCCCCGATTAATTTTTTCTCTATTCCATGGAACTTACCGGAACCATTAAAAAACTTTTTGACGTACAACAGGTGAGCCCCACGTTTCGCAAGCGCGAAGTGGTGATTGAAACCGACGAAAACTACCCACAGGTGGTAATGTGTGAGTTCACACAAGACCGTGCAGACATTCCTTCGCGTTACCGTGAGGGCGACAAGGTGACCGTATCGATCAACATTCGCGGACGCGAGTGGACCAACCGGGACGGCGAAACCAAGTACTTCGTCAGTATTCAAGGATGGCGCATGGCCCCCGGTGACGGTAGCGAAGGCGGCGGCGCTCCACGCGGAGACCGCAATGAACGCAGTGATCGTGGTGACCGCGGCAACTATGGTGGTGGTAACGACCGCGGTGACCGCGGTGATCGTAGCGGGAACCGCAACCAAGGTGGAAACTTTGGTGGTGGCGACCCTATCGCTCGTGCAGCTTCATCTCAGGCTCCGGGCTTTGATAGCTCAAACGACGACGACGATTTGCCGTTTTGATCCACAATCCCAAAAGATTGATGAAAGACGACTCGAAAGGGTCGTCTTTTTTTTGGCCTATTAGCAAGGTTTGCCGAGATTGGCTCGTTGGCACGTTGGTTTGTTGCGCTTCGCTCTGGGGCTGCTTCGCAGCTGGTTCATACCACACGGATTTTGAAGCTTGTGATTTGATTATAAGTCACTTGCCCCTTATGCACCCGAGAGAAAAAGTAGAATCCGGTTATACCCGAATAGAGTGCGGGTTTACATGGTTTCTTGTTGCTTGATTCTTGTTTGATCCCAATGCGATTACGGAGCAAGAAACGAGGAACAAGAAACGCTTCAGCCAATGAGCTAACCTTGCTAATCTTGCCAAGAGGCTACTTGCGGACGTCGAGCACGTCGCGAAGAGCGGTTCCGAGAATTTGAAAGGCGAGAACCAAGGCAGCGAGTGCAATGCCTGGGATCAGTGCGAGATGGGCCTGCCCAGTGAGGAGGTAGGCATAGTGATCGCGGATCATTCCACCCCAGGATGGCATTGGAGGTTGGGCTCCGAGACCGAGAAAGGAAAGTCCGGATTCGAGGAGAATGGCGCTGGCGAATTGGCTGGCGGCGAGGACGATGAGGGGGGCGACGGTCTGGGGCATGATGTGCTTCCAGAGGATGCGGCGGTCGGGGTAGCCAAGGACGCGGGCGGCTTGGACGAATTCGGCAGGCTTCCAGGCGATGACTTGGCCTCGAACGAGGCGGGCGACCTCGACCCATGAGGTGAGTCCGACGGCGACAAAAACTTGCCAAAAGCCTTTGCCGAGTACAAAGCTGAGGGCCATGACCATGAGAAGGGATGGAATGCTCCAGAAAACTTGAATAAGGGCCGAGAGGGCGGCGTCCACACGGCCGCCGTAGTAGCCGGCCCAGGCTCCGATAGGGATTCCGACGAGCATCGCGATTCCGACTGCGATGAAGCCCACCGAGAGGGACACACGCGAGCCAAGTAGGAGGCGCCCGGTGACGTCACGGCCGTAGCGGTCGGTTCCGAGCCAGTGGGTGGTGCCGTCGGCCGAGGTGTAGCCCATAGCCTTGGCGCTTTCGGCCAGGTTCATGGTATTGGCCCATGGGGCCGGGTCGGCACTGAAGGCATAGGCGAATACGGCTAAGAACAGCCAGGCCCCGAGGAACAGGGCCCCGGTACGGCCCAGCGGATGGCGCCACAGCTCCGCCAGCACGGCCTTGAGGGTCATTGCAAATCGATCAGCAAACGCATGGATTCCACGATGCTCGGATCGCGGCGCACGGCGCGCAACCAGCGGCGATCCTCTTCGGCTTTTTCGGGCTTTCCAGGAGTAATCATGGTGGCTACAGTGGTGTCAGTGCGCGCACCTTCGCGGTCGAAGCGCTTGATGGCCTCTTCGGTTGCACGGCGGTCCGCCACAAAATCGTCCCACTTGAGTGGGAGCCCGGTGTTCTTTTCCTGCTCGCGGAGGTAGTTGGAATATTCGTTGATGCGCGTGAATTCCGGGTTTGCATTGACGCGGGCCTGGGAGGCGGCGACGGCTTGGGCGCGCTTGGGGCTTGCCGCCGATGCCTTGAAGGCAGCGGCCGGAATCTTGTCAGAAGCCAACGCAAAGTCGAGTTCGCGCTCGCCGTAGGCTACGTGCTGAAACGCGTCAGGAATCACTACATCGCTGCGCACGCCATCGAGCTGAGTGGTTCCGCCATTGACCCGATAGTACTTCTGAATGGTGAGCTTAAAGGCCCCAAGCGGCTGGTACTTCGCATAAAACGGACCCGCGGCGCGGTCGAAATCCATCATGTTCTGAACGGTTCCTTTGCCAAACGTTTGATTGGTTCCAACGATGATGGCGCGGCCATAATCCTGAAGGGCGGCAGCGACAATTTCAGAGGCCGAGGCAGTAGATTCGTCGACGAGCACTACCAGCGGTCCGTCCCACTCAACGCCCGGAGTTGGGTCATCGTACGATCGGACTCGCTGGCCCTGAGTCTTGACTTGTACCACTGGGCCATTGTCGATGAAGTGACCCGCAATGCCTACTGCGGCCGGAAGCGATCCGCCTCCATTGCCACGAAGGTCAAAAATGATTCCGCGGGCTCCAGCGGCCTTGAGGGCGCGAAGCTCAGTACGCACGTCCTCAGAACAATCACGATTGCTCTCGTCAAAGAAGTCCACGTAGAATTTGGGGAGGCGGATGTAGCCGATTCCATTACCAAGCATCGCGCTACGGGCAAATGTGGCTTCCATTTCGACGATGTCCCGAACGATGGGAATCACCTTCTCGGTTCCGTCTTTTTTGCGAACCGTGAGGCGCACCTCGGTGCCTTTTTTACCGCGGACCTTGGTGACAACCTTGTTCACGCGCATTCCGACGACGTCTTCAGGCTGAGCATCGCCCTGTGCAACTTTGAGAAGCTTGTCGCCCACTTCAAGTTCACCTTGGCGCCAGCACGCGCTGCCGGTCACGATACTTGCGATAGTTACGAACTCTCCGTCTTGCTGGAGCTGGGCCCCAATACCCTCAAGTTGGCCGGTCATCTCGATCTCAAAGGCCTCTTGCTGCTGGGGTGGAAAGTACTGGGTGTGTGGATCAAACGCCATGGCGTAGGCGTTGATGTAGTAGCTGAAGTCATCGGTGCGGTCGAGCTCGTCGAGTCCGTCAAACCATTCGTTATGGATTTCGAGTTCTTTGGCGCGGGCCTCGGCCTCATTCGCAGCAAAGTCAGGATGGCCTGGCAAAAATGCGGAATTCACACTATCAATTTTCTCATATGCCCGATCGTACAGACGGTCGAGCACTCGCGAGGTAAGGTAGTCCGCCCAAAACGCATCCATTGCCGCAGAATCCTTGGGGTATGCGCGCTTTTCAGCGTCAGTCTCAAGACTGCGGGCCTTGCTCAAGTTGAGCGGCTTAGCCAAAATGCGCGTGTAGCGACGGCGGGCTTCGGTGCGGCGCTGGTTCCAGAGCGACGAAGACTCTTCAAAAAAACTGAGGTCTCCACTGGTGAAGTAGTCGTCTAACTTGAGGCGGTGCTTGGCTAAACGGTCGTAGTCGGACTGGTATAAAAAGCGCTTTTCTCCGTCTAAAAGCTCCAAGTATGCCGTGAATACGTCCTCGCTAAATGCATCGTCCACGGCGCGGGGCTGGTAGTGCACGCCCTGCAGGGCTTCGGCAACAAGGCGCATCACGAGGGACTCCTTTTCGCTGGTGGCGGACTGAACGTAGCGGAATCCGAAGGCCGCCCCAGCCACTAAAATGAGGGCGGGGATGGTGTATTTCAAGTTGCGTTTCATAAATGGAATGCGCAGAATGGCGAGCATGAGCCCGAAAGTACATAATTCGTGCCGCAGGGTCGGCATCCATGCGGAATTTCGCTTTAGCAGACATTGTGGCGGAACCTTTGCCACGGCACAGTGTTTGACCAAGGTGGGCGGCGCATCCTAAACCGCGCTCCATCGAATTGTGAATCGAATTCTTCTCGTGCTTTGGGGGCTTCCGCTTGCCCTTGCCGCGCAAACGCGCGTAATCAGCGGATCGGTGGTCGATGCTGCCAACGGTGAATCACTGCCTGGGGTGGTGGTCACGTGGGAATCCGCATCGAAAAAAACCAACATAGTCACCAACACCTACGGGATGTTCAGTTTGACCGTTCCGGCTGAGGGCGGATCCGTGACCGCACAGCTGCTTGGCTACTCTCCCTACAAGCAGGCCGTAAAGGCAGGACGCGAAGGCGTCAAACTCAGCATACGCCTCAACGAACAGTCATTTGAGTTGGGCGAGGTTGCAGTCCAAAGCCAAAAGCTCGACAACAATGTCAAAACGACTGAAATGTCCGTAAGCTCGCTGACGAGCAAGGAAATCAAAAAGATTCCGCAGCTTTTGGGCGAAACCGATATCGTGCGCACCCTGACCCTGTTGCCGGGCGTCAGCACCGTGGGCGAGGCGTCGAGCGGATTCAACGTACGCGGTGGCAACGCCGACCAAAACTTGATTTTGCTGGACGAGGCCCCCGTGTACTCGTCGTCGCACCTGTTCGGATTCTTTAGCATTTTCAACGCCGACGCTGTGCGCGACGTGACGCTGTATAAGGGCGGAATGCCTTCAAACTACGGTGGCCGCCTTTCGAGCGTACTGGACGTGCGCCAGAAGGAGGGCAACAGCGAGCGCTTTGCCGCCCAAGGCGGAATCGGCCTTTTGAGCAGCCGCCTGACCGTCGAAGGTCCGCTGGTGAAGCGCAAGGCGAGCTTCATGGTGAGCGGTAGGCGGTCCTACTTCGATTTGTTTTTGCCGTTTACGGGCAATCTAGAGCTGCAGAACACCACGATTTACTTCTATGACGTGAACGCCAAGGTGAACGCACAGCTGAGCGAAAAGGACAGGGTGTTTGCCAGCATGTACTTCGGCCGCGACCAGTTCGGAGCCCAGGACCTATTTGACTTCGGCTGGGGCAACTGGACTTCTACCCTGCGCTGGAACCGCGCCGTGAATTCCAAGTTGTTTTTTAACGCCACTGCGGTGTATTCGGACTATACGTACTCGCTGGGGACTCCAGAGGATGCGGTTCCGTCGTTCAAACTCGATTCGCGCATTCAAAACACCGTGACCAATGTGGGGTGGACCTACTATGCATCAAACCGACACAAGCTCGATTGGGGTGTGCAGAACACCTACTACGTGTTTTCGCCCGGCAAAATCACGGGTGCATTTGACATCGCACTGAGCAAGGAGTACGCCAATGAGTCGGCGCTCTACTTCAGCGACGATATTAAGGTGACCGAGCGCTTAAGTGCCACAACCGGCCTCCGGTACAGCGGATTTGCCAATCTGGGTCCGCGGACGGTGTACACGTATGCGGATCCGCGCTACCCCACCACGACCAGCATTGTCGACACCACGGTGTTTGCTCGAGGAGATGTGGTTAAAACGTTTATCGGGCTGGCCGGATTCGAACCGCGCCTCGCCCTCAACTACGAGGTGGGCCCGAAGGCTTCGCTGAAGTTGAGCTACAACCGCTCGCGCCAGTACATCCACTTGATTTCGAACAACACTACCGCAACTCCGGTCAACGTATGGCGCCCCGCCGGAACCTACATCGACCCCGCCACCGTCGACCAAGTGGCCGTGGGCGTGGTTCAGAATTTTCGCGAGGACAACGGAATCCGTCTGACCCTCGAGGGCTATGCAAAAACGTTTAGCAACCTCGTCGACTACCGCGACGGAGCCGACCTCGTCTTTACCGACGACATCGAAACCGAGCTGCTCACCGGAGCCGGACGCGCCTACGGGGCCGAGGTTTTGCTCGAAAAGAAAACTGGCAAGGTCACGGGTTGGATTGGCTACACGCTCAGCCGCACCGAACGCTTGATCGATGGCCCGACGCGCATTACCCGCATCAACAACGGCGAGTGGTACCCCGCCAACTACGACAAGCTGCACGACCTCAGCGTGGTGTTTACCTACTCGCCCACCAAGCGCTGGGACATTGGCGGAACCTGGATCTACCAATCTGGGCGCCCCATTACCTACCCTGACGCCCGCGGCGAATTCGAGGGCATTTTTTACCCCGTCTACACGAACCGCAACGGAGCCCGCACGCCCGCCACGCACCGTTTGGATCTGTCAATCACCCGCAGCGTGGGCAAGCGGGCGAGCTGGAATTTTGGCGTCTACAACGCCTACGGCCGCCGTAACCCGTACAGCATCTTCTTTCGCGCCGACTTTGAGAATCCGACCAATGTCAACGCCTACCGATTGAGCATCTTCGGTTCTGCCGTGCCCTTTTTCACCTACAATTTCTCGTTCTGATGCGCCGCCTTGCCTTTTTTACTGCTGCGTCGGCCATTGCGCTGACCTCCTGCCAAGACATTATCGAAGTGGAGCTCCCCGAGGGCGAAACCCGTCTTATCGTCAATGGTCGTGTGACTGACGGTGATTCCGCCCGCGTGGACGTCAAATGGAGCGTGCCCTACCTCAATACTGACCCCAACGAGCCCGTGACCAATGCCCTTGTGGTGCTGCTCGAGGACGAGGTCGCCGTCGATACACTAATCCACCGCAGCAACGGCCGTTACCTGTCTAATTTTCAAGGCGAAGTGGGTCGTTCGTACCGCGTGGTGGTCACAGTTCCTGAGCGCGAGGGCTACCCGAGCGGAACCTGGACCTCAGCCACCGAAGCACTGAACCGCTGCAACGACGCCGATTCCATTTATTCGCAGTATTTGCCGCGCGCTCCCTTTCAGCAAGAAGGCCGCTACGTCTTTATTCACTGGTCTGAAGCCCCGGGGCGTGGCGATCACTACCGCGTTCGGATTTTCAGAAACGACACGCTGCAAAACCAAACGTTTGACTTGACAGTGTTTAACGACGACTTCAACGACGGCTTTGTCTTTCCGACGCCTCCGTCGATTCCGCCCATTCAAATTGCCGGACCCGATTCGGTCGGCGTGAAGTACAAAGTCGAGCTCGGCAGCATCAGTATGGGCTTATTCAGTTACCTGAACTTGCTGCGCGAGCAAACGCTTCAAGTGGGTGGACTGTTTGACCCTCCCCCCGCGCCTATCGTCGGTAACATTTACCGCGAAGGCAACGAAAACGAATACGCGCTGGGATACTTTTATGCCAGTGCGATCCGGACGGCGGAGGTCACGATTAGTCAGTAGCTCGTTGGCAAGATTAGCTGAGATTGGCTCGTTGGCCTCTCAGTTTCTTGCTACGGGTTTCTGGTGGCAGCGCAGCTTAATATCCGCAGAATGCGGAAAATCACAAATCGTTAATTTTGTGCGAGTTGCTCACTTTGAGCATTAATAAAAAAAGTAAAATCCGGTTATACCCGAACGGAATGTGCCGCCTCGCAGTTTCTCGCTACTAGTTTCTCGTTGTCGCAGCTAGTTTTTGCTAACCTTGCCATTTGGCCAACAAGCTAGCCTCGCCAACCTTGCCAATTGGCCACTAGTCCACAAGTTCCGCCAACTGCGCGAGCTTTTTGGCCTGAGTGATTTTGAAGCGTTTACCTTGGCGCGTGATGAGTTCGTCCCGTTCAAATTGGGCGAGAAGGCGGATTAGGGATTCGGTGGCGGTTCCGACAAGATCCGCGATTTCAGAGCGCTTAAGGTCAATGTCGATGCACCCGTCGGTGTCTTCGCTGAACTTGGCGCGCAGCATCAGGAGGACTTCAGCGAGGCGCTGCTTCACGGATTTTTGTGCGAGCGATGCAAGGAGCTGGTTGGCCTCTGAGAGTTCGTGGCACGTGGCGCGAAGGAGTTCGAGTGAAAATGGCCCGTTGCCTTCGAGAAAATTGAGCAGGACGTCTGCCGGAACAAAGCAGGCATGCGCATCCTGGATGGCAACTGCCGAAAGGCTGATGGGCTCGTGGGCCAAGAGCGCCCGGTAGCCGATGAAGTCGCCTGGGGAGGCGAAGCGAACAATGGTTTCGCGGCCCGAAGCACTGTGGCGGGTGAGCTTGAAGTGGCCATCTTGAACGCAGTAGATTCCGCGCACATTTTGGCCTTCGGTAAAGAGCTCTTCACCTTTTTTAATATGGCCGTGGCGCTTAAACGTACACAGCGTATCGACTTGCTCGCCGTCGAGCAGCCGGAACGCCGTTTTTTGCCGGGTCGGGCAGGTGGCGCAGAGGGGTTCCATGGTGATAGGGATTTGGGTTTCTATCGAGGTAAAAGTAGCTTTAGTAAGTTACGAAAAAAGTGACATAAGTCATGGTTTTTAGTCGCCAGGTGGGCGGAATTTTACCTAGTTATGGAACCCAGCACCTACGCCGCGCTCGACGACGCGGTTTTGTACGCGCACCTGTACCGCCATCAATCCGAGCGAATGACGGTGGTGCAGCTTCATTTGCCTACGATGCACTGCGCCTCGTGTGTGAAGGCAATTGAGACCTGGCCGTCGGTAGAGCCGGGCCTGATCGACGTCCGCGTGGAGTTCAGCCAAAAAAAGGCGCAGCTCCGGTTTAATCCGCAGGAAACCACGCTCTCGCACCTCGCTGAGCGCTTGGATTTTATGGGCTACGCGCCGGATCTAAGTATGGCCTCGGCGCAGACCGAGGTGGGTCCGCGCCGGGATCGCAGGGCGACGCTCGAGCTGGGCGTGGCCGGGTTTGTGTTTGGTAATACGATGCTTTTTGCTTTTCCGGAGTACATGGGGCTCGAGGCGGATTCTGGGCTAGCCCACATGATGCGGATGATTACCGCGTCGCTGTCGATTCCGCTCGTGGGATTCAGCGCGCAGACCTACTTTAAGTCGGCTTGGGCTGCACTGAAGTCTCGGACTACCAACATGGACGTGCCTATTTCGCTCGGAATCGTCGCGTTGACCGGACAGTCGTGGTTTGAAATGCTGAGCGGCCACGGAGCCGGGTACTTCGATTCTCTGGCCGGGCTCGTGTTCTTTTTGCTCGTGGGTCGATGGTTCCAGACTTCGGCATATACCCACCTGAATTTTGACCGCGACTACCAGAGCTTTTTCCCGTTTTCGGCGCTGCGCATTTCGGGCGGAACCGAGGTCTACGTCGCACTGTCAGAGGTCCAAGTGGGCGACGTGCTTCGGATTCGGCATGGAGAATTGATTCCCGTGGATTCAGTCGTTGTGGCGGGTGAGAGCGAGGTAGATCTGTCGTTCATCACGGGCGAAGCCCAGCCGCAAAAGGTGGATCTGGGGGCGGATGTGGCCGCCGGCGCAAAAAACGTGGGGGGAGCGCTCGATGTGCGGGTGCTCAAGCGCCTTGACCAGAGCTATTTGACTTCACTTTGGTCTTCAGAGCACGGAATTGACCGTCCCAAGGTGGCGCGCTGGATTGACCGACTCGGCCAGATGTTCACCGGTCGGATTTTGCTGATCGCCCTGGCGGCGGGGCTGTTTTGGGCCTGGCACGACCCGTCCAAAGTGGTGTGGATCGTCACGTCGGTACTTATCGTGGCCTGCCCCTGTGCGCTGGCCTTGGCGATTCCATTCAGTTTGGGCCACACGATTCGGTTGATGGGCCGGCACGGAGCCTTTGTCAAGGCCACCGATACGCTGGAACGCCTCGCGAAGGTGGATTTTTGGGTACTGGATAAGACGGGGACACTTACCGAGCCCGCCCAGCAGTCGTGGACGGAGTCTTCGCCAGTGCCCGAGGTCCTGCGGCCGGTGCTGGCCGCGATGGTGCGGCAGTCTGCCCACCCGATAAGTCGGTCGCTGTGGGCGCACTGGTCTTCGGTTTCGGCCGCAGAGGGTCTGCGGGTTCGCGAGTACCTCGGCCAGGGTCTTGAGGCGGAATTCAACGGTGGACGGGTCCGACTGGGTTCGTCGGTGTTCACGGGAGTGGCGGCGGGCGAGGTTCCGCGCGGCGTATCGTGGCGCTGGGACGGTGCGCAACCATCAGAAGGTTGGCTCAAGCCAGCGTCCGTGTTCAGGCCCGGACTTGCCCAGGGATTGAACGCCCTCAAACCGGACCGCATGGCACTTTTGACGGGCGACGAAGACCGAGAACGCGCACAGCTCGAGCAAATAATGCCCCCCGGAACCGAGCTTCGATTCGCCCAACGTCCCCACGACAAGCTGCAGTTTATTAAAGACCGCCAGTCCGAGGGCTTCACCGTCGCGATGGTCGGAGACGGCCTCAACGACGCCGGCGCCTTGGCACAGAGTAATGTGGGAATCTCAATTGCTGAGGATGCACTGCATTTCGCTCCAGCCTGCGATGTGCTGCTGCAAGGTTCTTCCCTACCGCAACTCGAGCGGATGCGCCTGATGGCGCGTGAAGGAATGCGCGCGGTGCGCTGGAACATCGGGCTAAGCCTCGTCTACAATGTCGTTGGTCTGAGTTTCGCCGTGCAGGGGCTTCTTACTCCGTTAACCTCGGCCATTCTCATGCCAATTAGCAGCCTGAGCGTGGTTGGGTTGTCGTTTTGGTTGACGGAGCGGGCGGCTAAGCGGGTATTCGGCGAGGTTGGCTGAGGTTGGCGAGGTTGGCTCGTTGGCCGTTTAGCTACTGGTTTCTGGGTTCTTGCGACCGCGGTGCAGCCTAGTGTTGCTCCGTTCCGAAGTCGAGAAAAAAAGTAAAATCCGGTTATAACCGAACGCGGGGTGCTGCCATTGAGCCACGAACGAGGAACAAGAAACTAGAAACGACTGAACTGACAATTGTCATAGTTCGGGTGACGCCGCCCTCGGAATTTTGATGCCGTACCCATATACCTGACGAATGAGCGCGTTCTACCTGATGATTCCCGTGAGCCTTTTGCTGGCAGGCCTTTTTCTTCTTGGCTTTTTGCGTTCGGTGTCCTCAGGTCAGTACGACGACACCACCTCTCCGGCTGTCCGTGCCCTTGAGGACGGTACGACGGCGCCCACGGCCAGTACAGAACCAAAATCCACCCCCAATCCATGAGCCAACAACTCGAAACGTTTTACTACGACAACCGGACGACGCGCAACTTCTTGCTTGCGACGGTTTTGTGGGGCCTGATCGGCCTCTTGGTCGGTTTGACCATCGCGCTGCAACTGGTGTTTCCGGCACTCAACGCCGACACCTCGTGGCTGACGTTTGGACGGCTGCGTGCCCTTCACACCAACGGAGCCATTTTTGCCTTCGCCGGTAACGCCATCTTTACGGGGGTGTACTACTCGCTGCAGCGGCTGCTGAAGACGCGGATGGCGAGCGACCTCTTGTCGAAAATTCACTTTTGGGGTTGGCAGCTGGTCATTGTGTCGGCGGTGATCACGCTTCCGCTGGGGTACACGTCGACTAAAGAATACGCGGAACTCGAATGGCCGATCGACATTTTGATCACGCTCGTGTGGGTGGTGTTTGGAGTGAACATGATTTGGACCATCCTCAAGCGCCGCGAACGCCACCTTTACGTGGCGATTTGGTTCTACATCGCGACGTTTGTGACGGTTGCGGTGCTGCATATTTTTAACAACTTGGCCATTCCGGTCAACTTTTTGAAGTCGTACAGCGTCTACGCCGGAGTCCAGGACGCCTTGGTGCAGTGGTGGTACGGCCACAACGCGGTGGCGTTCTTTTTGACCACTCCGTTTTTGGGCCTGATGTACTACTTCATGCCGCGCGCTGCAGAGCGTCCGGTGTACTCGTACCGCCTGTCAATTATTCACTTCTGGGCGCTGATTTTCATTTACATCTGGGCGGGTCCGCACCACCTTTTGTACACGGCCTTGCCGGATTGGGCGCAGAGCCTCGGAACCGTGTTCTCGATCATGCTGATCGCTCCGTCGTGGGGCGGCATGATCAACGGCCTGCTCACCTTGCGCGGAGCCTGGGACCGCGTACGCGATTCTGCCGTCCTCAAGTTCTTTGTGGTAGGCGTCTCAGCATATGGTATGGCCACGTTTGAGGGTCCACTACTGTCAACCAAGTGGTTGAACGGAATCGCGCACTACACGGACTGGATTCCGGCCCACGTACACGTCGGCACCCTGGGTTGGAACGGATTCATGACCTTCGGAATGATTTATTGGCTGATTCCGCGCATGTGGAAGAACGGCGCGTACTCAGAAAAGATGGCCAATTGGCACTTCTGGTTGGGCACTACGGGACTGATTTTCTGGGCCTTGCCGATGTACGTCGCCGGATTCACCCAGAGCTTGATGTGGAAGGAGTTTTCGCCCGAAGGCACGCTGGTATACGGCAACTTCCTTGAGACGGTGACGCAAATAATTCCGATGTACGCGCTGCGCGCCTTTGGCGGAACCCTGTACATATCTGGAATTGTCGTGATGATTTTCAACATCTTCAAGACCGCGGTAAAGGGCGACCTGATCGCGAACGAGGAGGCTCAGGCACCGGCCCTAGTACCGCACAGCAAGCACAGTGGCGAGCACTGGCACCGCTGGATTGAGCGCAAGCCCGTGCAAATGGTGATTTGGTCGACCGTTGTGATTGCGATTGGCGGAATCATTGAAATCGTGCCCACCCTGATGGTTAAGAGCAATATTCCGACCATCAGCACCGTTAAGCCGTATACGCCACTTGAGCTCGAAGGACGCGATCTGTACATGCGCGAGGCCTGCAACGCGTGCCACAGCCAGATGATTCGCCCATTTGCCTCTGAAGTGCTGCGCTACGACCCCGTCGATAAGTTGCCTTCTCAGGGTGGAGAGTACGTGTACGACCATCCATTCTTGTGGGGTTCAAAGCGCACCGGACCCGACTTGCACCGCGAAGGTGGAAAGTACCCCAACAGCTGGCACTACAACCACATGTGGGATCCGACGTCGATGTCTCCGGGCTCAATTATGCCCCGCTACCCGTGGATGTTTAGTGCCGACGGACGCGATGCCACGCTTGATACGGCCTTTACAGCGAAAAAGATGAAGGTGCTTCAAGATTTGGGCGTTCCCTACACCGACGATGAGATCGCACACGCCGACCGACTGCGCTACGCCCAAGCGTCGCTCATTGCAGCCGACCTCAACGCGGACCCCACGATCAAGGTGGATCCGAACGAAGAGATCGTCGCACTGATCGCCTACCTACAGCGCCTCGGAACCGACATCAAAAAGGCCCCCAAAGAAGAACTCGAAGCCCTAATGAAGTAAGCCATGGGACGAATGCTGAAATTCTTTGCCGACGTTCAGGGTGCCTCGTGGTACCCCATCACCGCCCTGTTCGTCTTTCTCGTCTTTTTTGTGGGCGTAACCTGGTACGCGCTGCGACTCCGCCGCAGTGATGTAGAGGGCTGGAGCGCCCTGCCTCTTGAATCTAACGACTTAAAATCTGCCGACGACCATGACCGCCAATGAACTGCTTCGCTGGGTGTTTGACCCAGTGCACATGCTCGCCTTTTTGACGCTCCTCTTGGCCCTGTTCACGGCCTACTCGGTGCTTCAGACCATTAACCTGCTCAAGGTCAAACTCGGTATCAAGGAAGCGCCAAAGCCAACTACCGCGACAGCGTCGTGGTTCAATTGGAACACCGAAAACAAGGCGCTGTGGGCGTCGGTTCCGGTCGAGCAAGAGCGCGACATTATGCTCGACCACGACTACGACGGGATTAAGGAGCTCGACAACAAGCTACCGCCATGGTGGGTGTGGGGCTTTTACTTCACCATCGCTTGGGGCATCGGGTACCTCGTGTACTTTCAAGTGATGTCGGGTCCGCGCCAAATCGACGAGTTTAAGACCGACATGGCCGAAAAGGCCGCTATTAAAGCGGAATATTTGGCTGCCAACGCGATGTCGGTGGACGAAAATTCGGTCACGTTGCTGACCGACGAAGCGGCGCTTGGAGCCGGAAAGAAGATCTTTTTGGACAACTGTGCCTCGTGCCACGCGGCTGACGGAGGTGGTCTCGTCGGGCCCAACTTCACCGATGCCTACTGGATCCACGGGGGTGGAATCGCCGATGTCTTTGGAGTGATCAAGTACGGCGTGCTCGAAAAAGGCATGATTTCATGGCAAGAGAGCTTGAATCCAATGCAGATGCAGCAGGTGGCGAGCTATGTGCTGTCGCTTCAGGGGACAACGCCCGCTGCGCCCAAAGAGCCGCAAGGAAATTTGTGGACTGCGCCTGAGGTCACTGATACCGTGGCAGTGGGTAGCGAGACGGTTACCGCCACAGCGAACTAGGCCATGGCTGAAGAGTTCCGCGACGCAATTTTCACGGTGGATGCGGACGGCAAACGCCGCTACGTCCACCCCAAGCGGGTGGTCAAAGGGCGCTTTGTCACTCCCCGCCGCATCACCGCCTACGCCTTAATCGCGTGGCTCTTTGTGATGCCATGGCTGCGCGTGAACGGCATGCCGTTCATTCAGTTGGACGTGCTGCACCGCCGGTTCATCTTGTTGGGCCAAGTGTTTTGGCCCCAGGACTTTCACCTTTTGGTGCTCACGATGATTCTCGGGGTGCTTTCGATCGCCCTGTTTACCGTGGCCTACGGACGCCTCTTTTGCGGTTGGGTTTGCCCCCAAACCATTTTTATGGAGCACGTTTTTCGGCAAATTGAGTACTGGATTGACGGCGACCGCAACGCACAGATCCGTCTGCGCAATAGTCCATGGACGTGGGAGAAAATCGGCAAGCGCGTCGCGAAGAACGCCCTCTTTTTAGCCGTCAGTTTTGTGATTGCCAACACGTTTTTGCAGTACCTCATCGGCACGGACGCCTGGGTCGGATTGCTCACCGACGGTCCTTCAAGCCACTTGAGCGGATTTATCGGTATTTGGATTTTTACCGGGGTATTCTTTTTTGTGTTTTCGTGGTTTCGCGAGCAGGTTTGCCTGATCGTGTGCCCCTACGGCCGCCTGCAGGGCGTACTCTTGGACAAAAATTCGCTGGTCATTGCCTACGACCGAATTCGCGGCGAAATCCGCAGCCGCTTTCGCAAAGGCGAAGACCGCGCCACCGAAGGCAAGGGGGACTGCGTCGACTGCGGCCTCTGCGTTCAGGTCTGCCCCACGGGAATTGACATACGCCACGGAACCCAATTGGAGTGCGTGAGCTGCACAGCATGCATTGACGTGTGCGATTCCGTGATGGACCAGACTGGCCAAGAGCGCGGCCTCATTCGCTACGCATCAGAGAACGAGATCACTTCGCGCGAACCTTGGAAAATTACACCGCGCATGAAAGCCTACGGCATCATCGTGGGCGCCGTGACACTGCTGTGGTTTACCCTGCTTCTCTTTCGAGCCCCTGTCGAAGCCACCATTTTGCGCGCGCCGGGCCTGATGTTTCAGGACCGCGGAACCGAGCTTTCCAACGTATACACGTTTAAAGTGATTAACAAAACGCCCAAAGACGCGGTACTTGAGCTCCGCCTTGCGAGCCCTGAAGGCGGAAGGCTTGAAACTATAGGTTCCACACAGTACTCGATGCCCACTCAAGGACTCGCCAAGGGTTCACTGCTCGTATACCTGCCCAAAGAAGTGGTTACTGGCTCAGAAACCATCCTCAAAATTGAAGTTTGGGTGAACGGGCAGGTCGCCGACGTAGTCACCACTCAATTTTACGGTCCGCGCTAATGTGGTGGGCTGTGGTGAGCGGTAGCGCCTTAGGTCTTAGCCAAGCCCCGCACTGCTTTGCGATGTGCGGTCCGCTTGCATGGCAGGCTCAACGCCGTCGCGAACCCGTCGCCCAGCAATGGATCTACCACGCCTTTAGAGCACTAGGTTACTTGGCCGTTAGCTTTTTGCTTGTCGGAGTAATGCGGCTCTGGACACCTTTAACCTCTCTGCTCGCGGGAGCAGCCGGGCTGTACCTCTTGGCCCGCGCCATTCGACCTGAGCGGCCTCGATGCAGCACCGCATCCCACCTCAACGCGGCCCGCCCGTGGTGGCCCGTCGCGGTTAGGTGGTCCTGGCCTGTTCGGTCAGCCGTCCTTGGCCTCGGAAACGGGCTCCTTCCCTGCCCCGCCGTGTGGGCAGCTGCGACGGCGAGCGCCAGCTTGGGTTCGGGTGCCGGAACTTTATTTATTCTCGGTTTCGCCTCCGCCACCGCCCTCCCGCTTTGGGGATTCGGATGGCTCGCGCAGCGCCCCATCCTGCGCCAGCGTCTACTTAATCCACGTGTGATGCGGGCCATCATGGCGTTGATGGCTGTTTGGCTGCTCCTTAGGGCTGCGGAACCTTGGCTTCCGCCCGCCGCCCAAGGTCACGTCGCCCAGATTTGCCGCCCTTTTGGAATCTGATAAAAATCATAGTTACTGCAGGTTGTTTGGCGGAATTTTACTTCAACCTCACAACCCTTGATTTGAAACCCATCATGAATCGCATCTTTTTTCCCACTGACTTTTCGCCCAACAGTCGGGCGGCGCTACCCGTCGCTACGCATCTGGCTACTTCGATGAATGCTCCGCTCGAATTCATTCACACCTACCAGATGCCCTACCGGTCTGAAACCATGACCGATTCACTCTTGACCGCCATCAAAGAGCGCTGCCAGCAGGATATGGCCGAATGGTTGAGCGAATTCACCGCACACACCGAATTGGCTGCCGAAGGGCACTGCGCATACAATGGATTGGCGCAGGAGCTGCACCAGCGCGCCGAGGTTCACCCCGATTCAATGGTCGTCATGGCCAGCCAAGGCGCGAGCGGATGGTCTGAAGTCCTTTTGGGAAGCAATGCCGTGTCGGTACTTCACGCATCGCGCCAGCCGGTGCTGGTGGTTCCGTCGCGAAGCCAGTGGCCAATGGGGCAATCGATTAAGTGGTTGTACGCATCCGACTTGAACGATGACCGCAACCTCAAAGCTCTCGCTTGGCTCAAGTCATTCGTCGCCCAGAGTGGATCTGAACTTGCGATTGCCCACGTTGAAGAGGGCACCAAAGGCGATGGCCCTGCTACCGAATTTTTGTCGTTTGCTGACCAGCACTTTCCCGGCACTGAGCGGCACCTCATCGTCGCGCAAGACGTCGAAACCGGAATTTACGAGGCTGCTCGCCGCGCCAAAGCCCACGGAATCATCGTTGTCGCACGACGCCACCACTGGCTGCGCGACGCGTTCAAACCCCGTATGAGCAGCGCCCTGGCCTACCACACGGAATATCCGGTTCTTGTGCTGCGCGAAGACTAAATCCCATTTCGAAGCGCCGGGGACTCGTAGGTGATATGGGTTTCTTCGTCCAAAAAGTCCTCGGGAACGCTTCGCAGTACCGGCTCTACGGAGCCGGTTTTTTTTGCCCATTGGCAAGATAGGGTGAGATTGGCAAGGTTGGCTCGTTGGCTTCTTGTGGCCGCAGTTCCGCGTAAAATCCGAATTGCCATGAAAACATCAAGTTATTGATTGTCTGCTGTTTGCACAATTATAAACTCAAGAGAAAAAGTAAAATCTGGTTATACCCGAACATGAGGTGGCTTCGCGCCTGCGGCGCTCAGGCCAATGCGCTTCGCGCTGGGGCTGCTTCGCAGCTAGGGCCGCTCTGCGGCAGGCTAACGAGCCAACCTTGCTACCCTCGCCAATAAGGCTACCTTTGCCCCATGGAGCACATCAACCCCGAGCATTGGACACGTTCCTTATTCGACGGCAGCGGACTAAGTGAATGGTGGATCAGCAGTTTAACCATCCTTGCTGACTTAGGAATCCTTGTCGTTGCGAGTCTACTAGCTGACTTTTTCACGCGGAGAATAATTATTGCGATCATCTACAAGGCCGTCCAACGAACAAAGGCCACTTGGGACGATCACTTCTTCAAAGAAAAAGTCTTTCAGGCGCTGGTTCACATTATGCCAACTCTAATCATCCGCGGATTTCTACCTGTGGTGTTTGATGATTTGCCCAAGTGGGTTGGACCGCTTGACACTATTCTCGGAATTCTACTTATTTATCAACTCGTAATCGTTGTAAACAGGGCTGCACGGGCATCGTCCCACGTAGTCGAAGAACTTGAAGCGTTCAAAGACAAACCCGTTCGGACCCTCTTGTCGGTCGTTTTGTTTTTATCATGGCTGATTGGAGGTTTGGCGGTAGTTTCCATCTTGACGGGTACTTCGCTCGCGAGCATTCTTGGGGCACTAGCCGGAGCTACGGCCATTTTTGTCTTGATCTTTCAGGATGCCATCAACGGACTGCTCGCCAACTTCCAAATCGTACTGTACGACCTAGTGAAAAAGGGCGACTGGATCACTTTTGAAAAGTTTGGCGTCGACGGCGATGTGGTGAGTATTGACTTAACCACCGTGAAGGTTAAAAATTTCGACAACACTACATCCTCAATTCCGGCCAAGGCATTTGTTACGGACTCATTCGTGAACTGGCGCGGAATGCGACTATCGAAAGTTCGACGCATCAAGCGGAGTATGGTCATCGATCTTGAAAGCGTACGTTTTATCAACGATACAGATCTAACTGAATTTCGAAAAATTCAGAGAATTAGCCCGTACCTCGACGCTCGAGAACAAGAAATTAGCGCCCACAATGAACAGTTTGGCGCTGACAAATCACATCCCGTGAACGGACGCCACATGACCAACCTTGGAGTCTTTCGAGCCTATGCAGAGGCCTACTTGGCTGAACACCCGAAAGTTTCATCCAAGCAAACGATTATGGTACGGCAACTAGCTATGAACGGAGAGGGTATTCCCCTTGAGATTTATTGCTTTGCCACCACCATTGTATTCGAAGACTACGAAGCCATTGCTGCCGATCTATTTGACCACTTAATCGCAGCTGTACCGAGCTTTGGCCTGAATTTGTTCCAAGCCCCCACTGCCCAAAGTATGCGGTCAAGTGGAAGTACCGCTTCATGAGTACAGAACGAATCCTCGGCATCGATCCAGGTACGGTAGTGATGGGTTTTGGTGTCGTAGAGCGCCACGGCAGTGAACTTCGCCTTGTCGACTTAGGCAGTGTCAAGTTTGCCGCAAGTAAAGAATCCGTAGAGCGCTTAGGCGACATTTTGGCTTCGGTCGAAGAACTCTTGGACCGCTTTAAGCCCACAGCCCTTGCAGTTGAAGCCCCTTTTTTCGGTAAAAACGTACAGTCGATGCTCAAACTAGGGCGCGCCCAAGGTGTGGTCCTGAGTGCCGGACTACGCCGCGGACTTACTGTCGCCGAATACCCTCCCGCGGTGGTCAAGCGCCGCATTTCAGGCCGCGGAGCGGCTTCAAAAGAACAGCTCGCTGGGTTCCTTGAGGCGATGTATACCATACCCATCGATCCCAAGCGGGCTTTAGACGCCACCGACGCCCTTGCGGTCGCAACATGCCACGCCCTCACCGTCCAACGTACCGCAACCTTATCTGCAGCCGGAGCCCTTCCCTCCAAAAAGAAGACCACAGCGCGAGCGTCCTCTTCGTGGGCCAAGTTCTTAGCCCAAAACCCTGATCGGGAAGTTG
>CAIJMB010000012.1 GCA_903821715.1 uncultured Flavobacteriales bacterium | reverse complement strand
GGCATTCGCGAAGAGTACCAGCTCGGACTCTTTCCCGTGTTCTACTTGCGCTGCGACTTTTAATTCGCTGGCGCGACGGGGTTAAGCCCCTAACGGCACAAGGCCTAGTTTTGCAGCTTCATGCGCAAACTGGGCCTTTTTCTTTTTGTCGCGGCATGCACCGCAAGCTTCGGACAGACCATCTCGGTCACCGAACACGAAGTTCCGACCAAGCCAGAACGGGTTACTGTGGACGGGGCCATGGCGGATGGCGAATGGTCCGGAGCCTTGAGCCTACCGCTCAGCTGGGAGATCAATCCTGGATACAACACCCCTGCCCCGCTGGCCACCGAAGGCTTCATCTTCAAAGACGACCAGGCCCTGTACGTGGCCTTTCGCTGCAGCGTCGACCCAAGCGACTTCAGGGCGAACCTCAACCGCCGCGACGCAGCTTGGGAAGACGACTTTGTCGGAATCGCCCTCGACGTCTACGGCGACACGCGCAACATGGTCTTTTTGGGCTCCAACGCGTATGGAGTCCAGCTCGACGTACGCAAAAACGATCCCGCCAACCACATGGATGACCAAATGGACGTTTCGTACGACGTCGAATTTGAGGCCCAGGGAGTGCGCAGCCCGAGCGAATACACCGTTGAATTACGAATTCCATTCAATACCCTGCAGTTTGGCAGCAGCAAGCGCCAGCGCTGGAAGTTCACCTTCTTTCGCCAGACCTACACCAAAGGCGTGCAGATCAACGTGCAGGCCAATCCGCAGTACCGCGAGATCGCATGTCCTGATTGCCAGTTTGCCCACTCGATGATTTTGGACGGAATCAAACCCAAACTCCGCCGCCAACTCATACCCTACGCCTTCGGAAGCGCCGTGGGCGAGCCCGGGTCGGCCGTGCAGCCGGGCGCTAAGGTGGGTGGTTCCGCGTTCATCGGACTCGACGCCGCTTCTTCGGTAGAGGTCGCGCTGAACCCCGACTTCAGCAACGTCGAAGCCGACGTCGCCCAGGTGGCCGTCAACTCCTCGTTCGCGCTCTTTTATCCCGAGCGCCGCCCCTTCTTTATCGAGGGCAGCGACCAGTTCGCCACGCGCCAGAACTACGTCTACACCCGCAGCATTGCCAACCCCTTGGGGCTGACCAAATTCACCAACCAGGGCCAGAAGTACCGCAGCTATGTGCTCACCGGCTACGATGCGGCGTCGCCCTACCTGGTTCCGGGGCGCAATTTTTCGGCGTACGGAACCTCTGGTGCCAACTGGTCGACCATTGCTCGAATTCAGCGCCGCCTGCCGTATGCGTCGGGCATTGGGCTTCTCGGAACCCAGCGCACCTACTTTGACGGCGGAAGCGGTTCGCTCGCCGCAGTCGACGTCAACCTGCGGATCAGCGACGCCCTGCGCTTTAAAGCCGAAGTCGCATTCAGCGACACCCGCGAACCCAATGCCAACTGGATCTCGGGAGGCGAGGACTTCAAAGGGCGCACTGCCGCCCTCGACGGAGAGCGATATCAAGGCATGGCGATGTACAGCGGATTGGTGCGCCAGTCGAAGCACTGGACGCTGCGCGCCGACGTGATGGGCCAAAGCCCCACCTTCAGGGCCGAAATGGGCTTTGAACCGCAAAACGACTGGATGCGCTACGAGCTCGGCGCGAGCTACAACGCATTCCCCAACAAAAAGTGGGTCAAGACCTGGGGCGTGTACAACGAGGCAACGCAATTCAGGTACTTTGACGGCGATCTGCGCCAAAACCACCACCTCGCTTGGGGCTGGATCCAGTGGGGTGGCAACCTGCGGAGCAGCTTCTTTCACCGCATCCGCTTTGATGAACTGTTTAAGGACGTTCGCTTTAGCAACCTCCGTACGGTGGGCGTCAACGTCAACTGGAAGCCTAGCCAAACGTTTAATACCGGATTCGAGTGGAACACTGGCCAAAGCATTGTGTACAACGAAATGCCGCTGCGTGTGGGGCGCGAATCCAATGCAGCCCTCGACCTTCAATTCCAAGTAGGCGGTCAGCTCCGCTGGAACCACATGCTGATTCATTCGCAGATGCACGAACTCGACGGTTCAGGGCTGATCTACAGGGGGTTTATTTACCGAAGTGGACTCGAATGGTCGCTTACCCGCGCGACTGAACTGCGTTTGATCGGACAGTGGGATGATTTTGCTGCACGCCTGCTGATCCAGCCGGTTCTCACCTACCGTCCCAACGCGTTCACTTTGCTGTACGCGGGCGGACAGTACGTGCAGGGAGCGTGGCAAGCTTACCTCAAGGGTCAGGTGGCTTTGGGATCTTAGCTAGTTGCTAGCAACCAGTTACTAGTTTTTACATGTTTAAACATTTAGTGGTAGGTTTGCATCATGACCGTAGATGTATTCAGTGACATTACGTGCCCCTTTTGCTACATCGGCAAGCGGCACCTCGAGGGGGCGTTGGCCGAACTCGGAATCTCAGATGCCGAAATCCGCTTTCGGAGCTTTGTGCTGGACCCGACTGTGGCGGATTCCGACCTCGGAACCCCCAGCACCGTCAATTTGGCCGCCAAAAAGGGTATGAGTGTGGCCGATGCCGAGCGCATGACCCAGGCTGTGGCCTACCGGGCGAGCCAGGTGGGGATCCAGATGGAATTCACCAAGGCCAAGGTGGTACGAACCCGCGATGCGCACCGACTTCTGCAGTGGGCCCGCGCCCAGTCGCTCGAGGCTGCGGCTCGGCTCAAAGAAGAACTGATGCGCGACTACTTCTGTGAGGGGGTAAACCTCAACGGGGCGAACGCCCTCGCCGATGCAGCGGCCCGCGCGGGCTTGGACCGCGAGGCTGCTCACGCCGTGGCCAGCGACCCGACGGTCTTCAATGACGAAGTCGAGTCCGACGTGGCTTATGCGCAGAAGCTGAATGTGCGTGGTGTTCCGTTTTTTGTATTCAACAACCGAATCGGGTTGAGCGGAGCCCAGCCCGTGGCCACGTTTGCCGCAGCGATGCGCGAATCGATGGAAGCGGCGCAATGACCGCCTCGGAACTAGACCGCTGGCTGGGTAGCACCCTCACCGAACGCATGCCGGTGCTCTTTTTGGGCCACGGCAGCCCCATGAACGCCATTGAAGACAACCTCTTTACTCGCGGGATTCATTCGAAGGGCGCTGAGCTCCCGAAGCCGCGGGCGATTTTGTGCATTTCGGCCCACTGGGAAACGTACGGAACCCAATTCACCGCCATGGTCCAGCCGCGCACGATTCACGACTTCGGAGGCTTCCCCGAGCCACTCTACCAAGTGCAGTACCCCGCTCCCGGCATGCCGGCACTGGCGAGCGCCGGAGCAGAGCTGACGCTCGGCGCGCTCGACCACGAGCACTGGGGCCTGGACCATGGCGCTTGGAGTGTACTCCTGCATTTGGTTCCCAACGCCGATGTGCCCGTGGTCCAGATGAGTTTGGACCGAGGTAAAACTCCGACCGAACATGTGGCCTTGGCCAAGTCGCTTACGGCCTTGCGCCGCCGGGGTGTGCTTATTGTGGGCAGCGGAAACATGGTTCACAACCTGCGCCGCGTGGCCTGGGATCGCCTGAATCAGGTAGGATTCGCCTACGACTGGGCGACCGAGGCGCACGCCGTATTGATGGAGCGCGTAAGAGGCCAGCGACTCGACGAGTTGGCGCAGTACGCGCGACTAGGTAGTGCGGTGCAGTTCGCGATTCCGACCCCCGAGCACTACCTGCCCATGCTTTATGCGTTGTCATTACGAGAGCCAGATGAAGCGCTTGAAGTATTTAACGACTATGCACTAGCTGGTTCGCTGACCATGACGTCGTTGGCGCTCGGAGCCTAATCGGCGCATTCCCCTTACTTTTAGGGCATGATTGAAGTCTCTACGGCGGTTTCGGCCGCCCCCCACACGGCATGGAGAGCGTTTACCGAGCCCGAACACGTAGTGAATTGGAATTTTGCCAGCGACGACTGGTGCTGCCCCAAGGCGTCGAACGACGTTCGCGTGGGCGGAACCTTGAATTCGCGCATGGAAGCCCGCGACGGGTCGTTTGGGTTTGATTTTGAATCAACCTACACGGCGGTGGACCCCGGCAAGCACCTCGCGCTCGCCATGAGCGACGGGCGCCGCTGGACGGTGGACTTCAGCGACCGGGGCGACGGCACATGCCTCGTCACCGAGCGATTTGATCCCGAATCTGAGAACAGCCACGAAATGCAGCGCATGGGCTGGCAAATGATCCTCGACCGCTTCGCCGCCTACGCTTCAAGCTTGTGAGGCTCAAAGCGCTGACATTTAGCTGGCCCCATGGGCTGGCCGCCGCCGTTGGAGTCCTTACGGCGTGGCTTTTTGCAGCGAACTTCAGCGTGGCGACCAATCCCCACCTCAACGCCGATCAAGTGATTCACGCGCTGATGGCCGAGCGATTCGATTGGAGCCGCGATGCCTACTACTGGGGCCAGGACCGACTGGGCAGCCTGCTACCTTTCTTGGGTTCGGTGTTGACTACCTTGGGGCTCGACGGACTTACCGCCATGGTTTGGGTTCAGGCAGCGGTCCTGCTGGGATGCGGAGCCCTTTGGGCCTGGTTGGTACGCGATGTGCTGTTAGCCGTTCTGGGTTGGGCCGCCCTCACATTACCCCCCTACCCGTTTTATGAATTGGTCAATATCGGCCATCCTTACTTGAGTCAATTTGGGGTGGGCCTTGGTCTGCTGGCGCTGCTCGAGGCGGAACGGCGCGGCGCACCTGCGCGCAACGATCGAGATGACAACCACGGGTCGCGAAAGGGATTGAGGGCGGGAATTCGTGCCGCCGTGATTCCTCTTACGGCCTGGGCCAGTATCTGGGCGTCAGAATTGTCGGTAGCCTTGCTCGCGCCTGCTATGTGGTGCTATCGCGATCACCTTGGGGTTCGCCTACGTCAGCATCCCTGGGTATTCGCTGTCGCCACCCTCATCGGGGCCGTGGCACTGTGGGCGGCTAAGGCGGGTGCTCCGCACCAGCGCGGCTTTGCTCGGTTGCTTGCGGAGCCCCACGATATTCTCGGGTCCATGGCAAACCAGTGGTCCGAATGGATCATGACGCTGAATGGCACCGGAAACAAACCCTTTAACCTAATTTTTTGGTGGGTCGTGCTTGCAATGATCGCCATATTGGTTGCCTGGGGTCTGATTCGTCGCACGCCGGCTTCTGCCTTGACGCGCACACTGGCGCTGGCTACGCTAGCCTCCTGGGCGGCCGTACATGCTTCGGGGTGGAATGCAGCCAATGACTTTCCGCTGCGCTATTTCGCGGCGGCGTATGGCTGGGGCGCTTTGGCGGTGCTGTCCTACCTGCGCGATTCGGGACGGATCACGCGCCCCTCACTCGCTGTGGTGCTCATCGGTCTCTGGGGGCTTCAGGCCTGGGCCGCATGGTCGTTCACGACGCAGTTCTCCACTGGTGCTCGAGGTCGCCTTTCGCGCGCTCAGGCCGTCGAACTACTTCGCGAGGCCCAAAACAATTCAGGATCCGTAGCTTTTATAGGAAGCTACTGGAACAGCTACCTGCTCGACGGATTGTCGGGTACCGCACGCGGCGTGCCGCACGAAGGCGACTACTGCCGGGACCGGGGCCACCTAACCGAGGTGCTTTACCACGGTGAAGTGATTGCCGTGGCTGCGGGGTGGCTCGAGGTACTTCCTGACACGTTGAGGCAGTATAGCACGACGTGGGTGAAGCGCGGACCAACGGTCAAATCAGACGGAACCGATTATGCTCGGTATGCACGGGTTGAGGAGCTGACACAAGATCATTAAGTCGGAATTCCTTCGAGGTCTT
>CAIJMB010000011.1 GCA_903821715.1 uncultured Flavobacteriales bacterium | reverse complement strand
CCTGATGCGCAAGCACATGAAGGCTTCGTCGTTTCGAATGTGGCGCGAACGAGTCACGGGTCGCAAGACCAAACATCTGATGCTAAGAGACTTTGAAAAAGGTCGTTTTAAGAGTAGCAACCAACGCTTTAGTTAGGTTCGTTTAGTGCGCTGGGTCCCCACGTGCATTTCGAGAATTCGGTTTTTTTCTGCGCGCACTTCGGGGCGCTTTTTTGCTCCGTACAAGCGAATTCGAGCGTCACGAAGGGCCTTAGTGAGGTCCACGAGGGGTGCGGGGTAGTCGGTTCCGAATTGAAACCCATAGCCCACGCAGTCGATTTCAGTCAGCATCCAGGGGGCAGCGCGAAAGGGCATGGGCAGTGGCGTGAGTTCAGGAACCCAGCGTTCAATGAACGCGCCGTGGGGATCCTGCTCCTCGGCCTGCTTGACGGGGTTGTAAATGCGGACGGTGTTGACGCCCGTAACCGCGGCCTGCATTTGAAGCTGGGGGTAGTGAATGCCGGGTTCAAAATCAAGGAATTGCTGTGCAAGGTGGGCGCTCAGGTCCTTCCAGTGGAGGTTGAGCGCGTGGCATCCAAAGCTGACGAGCATGGCCCGCATGCGAAAGTTGAGGTATCCGGTTTCGTTAAGGCTGCGCATGCAGGCATCAACCATAGGGACTCCGGTCTGCCCCTGCTTCCAAGCGTTTAAATGTGCGGAACTCGTGCTAAACGTCTGCTGGTTGTAGCCTCTGTTCACGTGCTCGAACTCCATTCGAGGTTCCGATTCGAATTTTTGAATGAAGTGCTCGCGCCACCGAAGTCGGCTGGCGAAGGCTCGAGCGTCCCGCATCGCAATGAGGTCGCCACTGCGGGTTTCGGAGAGGTTCCGCAAAACCTGTTTGAGGCTCAAGTTGCCCCAGGCGAGGTAGGGTGACAGGCGGCTGCAGTGGTTACGCGCGCTCTCAGGCTTTGAAATATGGGCCATGTAGCCGCGTCCGCGGCCTCCCGCCACAAAGCTCTGAAGGTACCGATGCCCCCAGGCCGCGCCGCCCGATTGGGCGACACCCGCTTCGCGTGCCGGGCGCTCCACCTGATGTGCGTGGGCCCAATCGATCCATTCGGCAGAAGGCTTCCAAGCTTGGCCAAGGGCCCAGTTTGCCTGCATAATGGGCTCCTTAAACATGACCTCGTTCCAGTGGGCGTTCCAGTCGTCACGGCGTTTGAGACCTCGCCGAACCGAACCATAGGGCGATTCATGCCATGAGATTCCGCGCTCCGTGAACCACTTCTGCATGTGGCGGTCGCGTGCAAACGAGGTTTCGATACCTATTTCTTGGTGGCTGAACACGGAACCAATGGGGATGCCCGCAAACGCTTCAAGCGCTTCAAATGCTTCAGTCGCTTCGGCGGCTAGATAAAAAAACGGCAGGTGTCTGCGGCCTTCGGCCGCGTCGCTTCTGGTTTCGCGGCCTTCAGCCGCGTCGCTGCTCGTTTCGCGGCCCAAGGTTTCGGTATCTGGGGCGGTAGGACGTCCAGCTACCGTCACCGAACTACCGAGCAGCGGACGCGTCGCGTGAAGTTCCGCAGCCGATTCGTATTCAAAGCACCCATGGCGGTTGGAGTACACGGGTTGGCCCCACAGTGAGGGCTCGTGAAGGAGCAGGGCGACAACCGGTTGGCCAGTGGCGACTGCGGCTGCTAAGGGCGCATGGTCCTCCCAACGCAGGTCGCGTTTGAACCAAACGACCTGGAGTTTCATGGCGTACGCAAAAAAACCCAGCGAGCGGACTCTGATTCCGACGCGTGAAAGCGGTAGCCCTCTTCGCTAAACGTTTTAGCCGCTTCGGGGTCGGAACTTGTATGGTTGGCGAGAAAGCGCGCCATGGCTCCGCGCGCCTGCTTGCTCAGGGCCGAAACGGAGCGTGTTTTGCCGTTCACAGTCTGCAAAAAAACGCAATCGATCCACTGAAATCGTGACCGGTCAAGCACTTCAGCGTACTCGTCACTGGCGCAGTTGACGATGGGGCAACCCTTGGCGTCGTGGTGGAGCCAACTCGTTACGGGAACTTTCCATGTGTGGAGGATTCGCTCGCCATCAAGGCTTTGCCCGACGTCGAGGCGGTAGGGGAGTACTCCGTCGCTGGGACGCAGGATTCCGTACAAGCCCGACATGATGCGCAGGCGCTGCTCGGCCACGTCCGGGTTGGTCCACAGGTTAGGCCTTAGGCGGCCAAACGCTTCACCGGTAAAGGTCCAGGCAGCTTTGGTTCCGGGCGAATGCGGCGTCCAAGCCGACCACTGTTGGGCGGCAACGTCGGCCACTTTGCTACTGCAGTCGTACCAATTGGCCCAATCTCGGATTTCGGAACGGACTCGATCCGCCAACGACCCAGCCAGCTCGAGCAAGGGTGCCGCGGATGTTCCGGTCGGCGCCATAACCGCGTTCATTGTTTTGGAGGGAGAAAGAAGAATCTTCATGCTGCCGGGCGTGACCTCATTTCAACGCAGATATGTTTTTAAATGTTTACTGTGGCACAAAGGTCGCCACGGCGCCCGGCCGCGAGCGAGAAGCTAGCGAGCCAGTAGCCAGAAGCAAACGAGCCAGAAGCCAACGAGCAAACCTTGCCAAGTTCACCAGTCTAGCTAACGAGCGAACCTCGCCAACTGCGTACTACCTTGCAGCTATGCGACAAATCATGACACTTTTATTGGGCCTTGCAGCGGGGATCGCTGGGGCACAAAAGCTTCCGGAACCGATCAAGTTGGGCACGTCACTACCAATGTCCGACCACCAATTGGGTGACGCCACCCGTGAGGATGATGCTACGGCCACCTTGGGATCGCTCCAAAAGACGCGCGGGTTGCTCGTTGTTTTTACGAGTAATTCGTGCCCGTTTGTGGTGGGCAATGGCGACAAATCCGAGGGCTGGGAGCGACGGTATCCAGCGCTGGTTTCGCAGGCGCGCAAGTTGGACATTGGCGTAGCATTCGTCAACTCCAACGAGGCGAATCGAGGGACTACCGAGTCTACCGAAGCGATGCGCGCGCGCTGGAAGAAGTACAAATACCAGGCTCCTATGCTGGTTGATCACCAGCACCAGGTGGCAGATGCCTTTGGCGCCCGGACAACTCCGCACGTGTTTTTGTTCGATGGCACGGGTCTACTTGTGTACACTGGGGCGATTGACGACAATGTAGATTCCGCGAAAAAAGTGAAGAAAAATTGGCTAATGGATGCCATGAATTCGGTGGCCAAAGGTCAGATGGTAAAGGTGCCTAAGACCAAAAATATTGGGTGCAGCATCAAGCGTATTCAGTAAACTGTGCAGGCAGAGATTATCGCCATCGGAACCGAGCTCCTTCTCGGTCAGACGATTGACACCAATTCGGCGTGGATCGGTGAACGTTTGGCCGAATTGGGCGTCACGCTTCGCCGCAAAACGGTGGTGGCCGACATTCCCGACGACGTTCGAGCGGCATTAAATTCGGTGCTCCCTGAAACGCGTTGGGTCCTTATTACGGGCGGATTGGGTCCGACGAAAGATGACTTGACCAAGAGCGTGTTGAATGAGTACTTTGGCGGAACCCTAGCGTTTCACCCCGATGTCTACGCTCACATTGAGGCCATGTTTGCACGCATGGGGAGGGTTCCGGGTCCGCTGAATCGGGGTCAGGCGGAGTTGCCCAATGTGTGCGAACCGCTTGTCAACTCGAAGGGTACGGCTCCCGGAATGATGTTTCATCGCGACGGGGTTCGCTTCGTGAGCATGCCGGGGGTTCCATACGAAATGAAGCATTTAATGGAAGTGCATGTGCTTCCCCGAATGCGGGCCGAGTCCGACGCCCACATTGCGCATCGCTTTTTTATGGTTCAAGGGATTCCGGAATCGGAATTAGCCGCTCGGATTGGCGATTGGGAGTCGACACTTTCTAAGGGGTTGAGTTTAGCTTACTTGCCGTCGCCGGGAATCGTCAAGCTCCGCTTGACCGCGCGAACAGAGTCGGCCGATGAAGCTGAACGCTTACTCGAGCCCGCGACAGAAGGCCTGCGTTCGGTGCTGGGTAGCGACATTTTTTCAGAGGACTGGAAGACGATTGAAGAGGTCGTGGGCGAGCGGCTTGCGGCTGCAGGACAGACAGTTGCTACTGCAGAAAGCTGCACCGGTGGTTCGATTGCGGCCTTGCTTACGAGGGTTCCGGGATCGTCCCGCTACATGTTGGGCGGAATCGTGGCCTACGCGAATGAAATCAAGGTGCGGACGCTTGGAGTGAACGAGGCCGACCTGTTGATGCACGGAGCAGTAAGCGAGTCCGTAGTGCGCGCCATGGCCCGAGGTGCTCGAAAGCGATTTGGCGCCGATTGGGGTGTCGCGAGCAGCGGGGTTGCGGGTCCTGATGGGGGTTCTGCCGAAAAACCAGTGGGTACAGTGTGGTTGGCGGTAAGCGGGCCGGGGATCGAGTGGGCAGCTCGGTTTCAGATGGGCGATCACCGGGAGCGCACGGTACGCAAATCCGTTTTGGAGGTTTTGAATCGCCTGCGTGGCTTTTTGCCCGAAGAGCCTGTGAAATATTGAGAAATTCGCTGTACATTTGCACTCCCGTTGCGAAACGGAGCTAAAGATTAACACCGCGCGATTATGTCACGAGTTTGCGAGATTACCGGTAAGAAGGCCATGGTTGGTAACTATGTGTCGTTCTCAAACAAGAAAAACAAGCGCACGTTTGACGTGAACTTGATGCGTAAAAAGTTTTACGTAGCTGCTGAAGATAAGTGGGTAACTCTGCGCATTTCAGCCGCCGCTCTGAAGACGATTAACAAGAAGGGCATTGAAGCTGTACTAGCTGAGGCCCGCGCCAACGGAAACGTTGCACTTTAATTTTTAAGGAATCATGGCAAAAAAAGGCAACCGCGTTCAGGTGATCCTCGAGTGCACTGAGCACAAAGAGTCTGGCATGTCCGGTACATCACGGTACATCACTACCAAGAACAAAAAGAACACGCCCGACCGCATGGAGATTAAGAAGTTTAATCCTGTGCTTAAGCGTATGACCGTTCACAAAGAAATTAAGTAAGCGACATGGCAAAGAAAGTAGTTGCAACCCTGAAAAAGGCCGGTGGCGTAACCTACGCTAAGGCAATCAAGATGGTGAAGACCGAACGCGGTGGATACGCCTTCGAAGAGAAAGTAATGGTGAAAGACGACGTAGCCAATTTCTTTAAGGCTTAAGTCAAGGTTCGCCCTTCAAATGTTTAACCGCTCCCCGAGCGGTTTTTTTATACCTTTCAGTTATGGCGTTATTCGGATTAAGTAAAACCAAGGAAGCTCTTTTTGGCGGCATCAGCAAGCTATTTGGCGGCAAGTCTTCGGTTGATTCCGAAACGCTCGATGCCCTCGAAGAAGCTTTGATTTCGGCCGATGTGGGCGTGGAGACGGCCGTGCGCCTTGTGGGGGCAGTCGAGGAACGCGTCGCGCGCGACAAGTACGTGGGTGAGGACGACCTTAAGGCGCTCATTCGCGCTGAATTGGCGGACCAATTTGCTGCTTGGGCAGATGTCAAGCCCATTGAGGTTCCTGCGGGACAGCCTCGGGTTGTCCTCGTGGTGGGTGTCAATGGCGTGGGCAAGACGACTTCGGTGGGCAAGCTGGCCAAAAAGTTCCGTACTGAGGGCCAAGCGGTGGTACTCGGTGCCGCCGATACGTTTCGTGCGGCAGCGGTGGACCAGCTCCGCATTTGGGCAGAGCGCTCCGGTGCAACCTTTATCGAAAAGGGAATGAATACCGATCCTGCCGCAGTAGCCTATGCTGCGGCCGAGGCTGGAGCGCGCAACGGTGGAGGTGTCGTTCTGGTCGACACTGCGGGCCGTCTTCACAACAAGGTGAACTTGATGAACGAGCTCGGAAAGATTCGTCGTGTAATGGACAAAATCGTGCCGGGTGCGCCCCACGAGACGTGGTTGGTACTTGATGCCTCGACCGGTCAAAATGCCGTAAACCAGGCCGTTGAGTTCTCTAAAGTGACCCCATTGACCGGTCTGGTGCTCACTAAAATGGATGGAACCGCCCGCGGCGGTGTCGTTCTTGCGATTGCCGAGAAGCTTCGCGTCCCCGTGCGCTACATCGGGGTGGGTGAGGGCGTAGATGACCTTCAAGAGTTTGACGCTAAAGAGTTCTTAAACGCATTGCTCAGCTAATCGGATGAAGACCAAAGAGGAGATTACCGCAAACTGGCTGCCCCGATATACGGGTGTTGCGGCTGAGGAGATGTCGGACTACATCTTGCTCACCAACTTCAATGAGTACCTACAACGCTTTGTCGCAATGACCGGCGGCCAGATTGTCGATCCGCACCGAAGCATGCCCACCGCTCATGGTCAGGGTATGACCATGATCAATTTCGGAATGGGTAGCCCTAATGCGGCCACAGTCAGTGACTTGCTCAGCATTGTACAGCCCAAGGCTATTCTGTTTTTGGGAAAGTGCGGTGGCCTCAAGCACCGCACCAAGGTCGGTGACTTCATTCTGCCCATCGGTGCCATTCGCGGCGAAGGGGCGTCGGATTCGTACTTTCCACCGGAAGTTCCGTCACTGCCCGCATTTATGCTGCAGCGTGCCACCTCGCACATCATTCGCAACCGCAACCACGATTACTGGACCGGAACCGTCTACACCACCAACCGCCGCGTGTGGGAGCACGACGAGAAGTTCAAAGAATACCTTCGGCTGACCCGAGCCTTGGCAATTGACATGGAGACGGCTACGTTGTTTTCCGCCGGATTTCACAATCGATTGCATTTGGGGGCGCTCCTGCTGGTGTCTGACCAGCCCATGACTCCCGAAGGAGTGAAGACAAGTGAAAGCGATGCCAGGGTGTCGAGTGACTTCGTGGGCACCCACATTAGCATTGGAATTGAAACATTAGAAGAGATTAAGAATCAAGGTCTTTCAGTTCGTCACCTCAAGTTTTAAGTTAAGCATATGCGCACCAAGTCCGCGGCCAAAAACCGCATCAATGTCATTACCCTCGGCTGTTCCAAAAACGTGTATGACAGCGAAGTTCTTATGGGCCAACTCAAGGCCGCTGGCAAAGATGTCGTGCACGAAGAGGAAGGCCGAATTGTAGTCATCAACACGTGCGGATTCATCGAAAACGCCAAGGAGGAGTCCATCAACACCATCCTCGAGGCCGTCGAAGCCAAAGAGGCGGGCCTGCTCGATAAGGTCTTCGTGACGGGCTGTCTCAGCGAGCGCTACAAGCCAGACTTGGAACGCGAGATTCCAAACGTCGACCAGTACTTCGGAACCCGCGACTTGCCCCTGCTGCTCAAGGCGCTTGGAGCCGACTACAAAAAGGAATTGGTCGGAGAGCGCCTTACCACGACGCCCCAGCACTTCGCCTACCTTAAGATTTCGGAAGGTTGCGACCGTCCGTGCTCGTTTTGTGCGATTCCGCTCATGCGCGGCAAGCACCGTTCGACGCCCATTGAAGACCTCGTGACGGAGGCCCAAAAGTTGGCCGCCAAAGGCGTTGTTGAGCTGATTTTGATTGCTCAGGACCTGACGTACTACGGCCTCGACATCTACGGAGAGCGCCGTCTGGCTGAGCTTGTGACCGCCCTCAGTGCGGTGGACGGAATCCAGTGGATTCGCTTGCACTACCTCTTCCCGACCGGGTTCCCCGAGGACGTACTCGACGTCATTCGCGAGAATCCGAAGGTATGCCGCTACATTGATATTCCACTGCAGCACATTGCTGACAACGTGCTCAAAAGCATGCGGCGCGGAACCACGCACGGCAAAACCGACAAGCTGTTGGCGGCGATGCGCGAAAAGGTTCCGGGAATCGCCATTCGCACCACCCTTATCGTGGGCTATCCGGGCGAAACAGAGGCCGACTTTGACGAACTGCTCGACTGGGTGCGCACCCAGCGCTTTGAACGACTCGGCGTCTTTACCTACAGCCACGAAGAGAACACGCACGCGTTTGCCCTTGAGGACGACGTTCCGTCCGAAGTCAAAATGGCTCGCCAGCAAGCCGTCATGGAAGTTCAGCGCGAAATCTCGCTCGAGCGCAACGAGGCGCTGATCGGCCAAACCCTGACGGTCATCATCGACCGCGCCGAGGGCGACGCCTACATCGGCCGTACCGAATTCGATTCACCCGACGTCGACAACGAGGTCCGCATTGAAGCTCCTGGCCTGCACCTCAAGCGCGGAACATTTGTTACCGCCAAGATCATAGGCGCCACGGAATACGACCTCGAGGCGGAGTTGGTGTGAGGATCGGGTTCATTGCAGTTGTTCTTGCCCTTTGGGGCTGTAGGCCGCACGTAGAACTCTGTCCGCCGAGGAGCGTCCTCGTGGGTGTTGATCTTTCGAGTTTGCCGTCAGTGGACGCGTCTGACCTGCAGCGTGATGGTAGACCGACAGATGTTTGGTCCGAAGTTGAGGAGGGGTGCGTTGGCTTAGTTCGACTCAGGCTTTGGCACAGCCCAGCTACACCCTCGGGGAGCTTAGATGAAGTGACGCTCATGGCTGATATCGCCCGAGAACACGGGGCAATAGTACTTTTGGACATTCACTTTTCAGATACGTGGGCAGATCCCGGTCAGCAGAGCCTTCCGGCTACGTGGTCCCAACTGCCAGATTCGGTACTCAATGATAGCATCACAGCGTACGTGGTACGTTGTGTCGAAGCGGTGAATCCTGATGCCCTGCAGTTGGGTAATGAGACTAATAACGGCTGGATGTGGCCTCGTGGGAACCGATGGTCCAATCCAGCGGGTTGGGAAGTTACCATGTCCACCGCCGTGCGCGCTGCACGGTCTGCGAATCCCACTATGCCAGTATGGATGCATTTTTCGGGTTACCGAGATGTTGGGGCTTATGCCGCTGAGGCCAAGGAGTTTGGTGTTGATGGGGTAGGACTTTCGTACTACCCATGGTGGCACGGAACAGACTTAGATAGTCTCGGTGCAGCCCTTGACATCATTCAATCGCACGGATTGCAGTCCGCAATCTTCGAATTCATGGCGCCATGGACGGGCACTTGGAACGACACCGCCCACAATCTTGTTGGTGAGAATACAGTGTTAGTACCTGGTTATCCGGCAACGCCCCAAGGACAAGCTGATTTTATTCGTGATATTCGAGTTCTTGCGGGGGCACATGGGGCTTGGGCAACGATCTACTGGGAGCCATTTTGGCTTTCAGGTAGTTCTCCCGTTGAGAACTGTACGTGGGCCGATTTTAACGGATCGCTCTTGCCTTCTTCTGAGGTTCGCTAGGACCTAAGTTCCGCACCTGTGTTAACAACTTACCACATTTGAACCGTGAACAACGGATGTGGTCGTGCTAACTTTAGCATTCGACCATGTACCTCGTTTTTGACACTGAAACCACCGGATTACCAAGGGATTGGAATGCGCCGCTGAGCGACGTAGACAATTGGCCCCGGGTAGTGCAGGTCGCGTGGCAGCTGCACGGTTCAGATGGGGCGCTACTCGAGGCCGCGGACTTCTTGATTCAGCCCGAGGGATTTAACATTCCGTTTGGGGCTCAAGAGATTCACGGAATCAGTACCGAACTCGCTCGCCAAGACGGGGTTGCGGTTTCTGAGGCGCTGGCTGCCTTTCAGTCGGCGCTCGACCGGACGCAGTTTATGGTGGGGCACAACCTCAAGTTTGATTTGAATGTGCTCGGCGCCGAATACCTGCGGCTCGGGTTGGATGAATCCTGGATTCAAAAGCCCGTTTTGGATACGATGACGCCACAGACAGCGGCGTTGGTGGGGATTCCGGGGCGTAGCGGATTCAAGCCCGCAAAACTGGGAGAGCTGCACGCCAAGCTCTTTGGTCAAGAGTTTGCCGAGGCCCACAATGCCACAGCGGACGTGGAGGCAACCGCGCGCTGCTTTTGGGAACTGGTGCGCATTCGGCACTGGCAGCCGAGTCAGCTTGGTGTGCAACCTACTCAGCTCGAAGACTTTATTGCGACCAACCCGCAGATGGTTTCGCCCATTGGCCTCTCGCACCGCAACCTCAAGGCCGCCAGCGCAACCCTCAGGTCAAAGGCTGCGGAACCGATTCCGCCCGCGGCTTCAGAAACTTCTGCGGACACGACCGGTACGCCGTTTTTTCACCTGCACGTGCACAGCCAGTTCAGCGTGCTGCAGGCGACGACAAAGGTTCCGGAACTGATTAAGCGCGTCACGGCCGACGGCCAGCCCGCGGTGGCGCTGACCGACCTCGGCAACATGATGGGCGCCTTTCAGTTTGTTCAGGGTGTCCAGACCTACAACAAGAACCGCCCTGAGGGCAGTCCTGAGCTCAAGGCCATCATGGGCATGGACGCGTTCGTGTGCCGCAACATGATGCGCACCTTGAAGCAAGCCTTAGACCCTCACAACATCATGAACCCCGGAAAAATCTTTCACTGAAAAAAGGGCCTGCGGG
>CAIJMB010000010.1 GCA_903821715.1 uncultured Flavobacteriales bacterium | reverse complement strand
CGAGTTCGGGTGAACCGACAAACGCGTGGGTGTTGGGGTTTCCGTCGGCACGCTTGCTGAAGTTGCGGTTGAACGAGTGGACAATCGTATTCTTCTCTTGCTTGTCGGCACCTTCACGGGCCCACTGGCCGATGCAGGGTCCGCAGGCATTGGCGAACACTTTACCGCCAATCTCTTCGAATACGTCGAGGAGTCCGTCGCGCTCCGCCGTGAAGCGAACTTGCTCGGATCCGGGAGTGATGCTGTACTCCGCGGCTACCGTGAGGCCTTTGGCCTTGGCTTGACGCGCAATCGAAGCCGCGCGGGTCATGTCTTCGTACGATGAGTTGGTACATGAACCAATGAGACCCACCTCGACCTTCATCGGCCAGCCGTTCTTTTCGGCAAGGGCGCGCACTTCAGAGATTGGCGTGGCCAAATCTGGAGTAAACGGCCCGTTGAGGTGCGGCTCGAGGGTGTCGAGGTTGATTTCAATTACTTGGTCGAAGTACTTCGCAGGATCAGCATAGACTTCAGCGTCGCCAGTGAGTTCGGCACGCAGGCCGTTGGCCAAGTCGGCAACCTCGGCGCGACCCGTGGCACGCAGGTAGCGTTCCATGCTGTCGTCGTAGCCAAACGTAGAAGTGGTAGCGCCCACTTCGGCGCCCATGTTGCAGATCGTTCCTTTACCGGTACAGCTGAGGGATTCCGCACCGTCACCGAAGTACTCGATGATGGCTCCGGTTCCGCCTTTCACGGTCAAGATGCCGGCAACTTTGAGGATCACGTCTTTAGCTGAAGTCCAGCCGTTCATGCGGCCAGTCAGCTTCACACCGATCAGTTTGGGGAACTTGAGCTCCCACGGCATACCCGCCATCACGTCGACGGCGTCGGCGCCACCAACTCCGATCGCAACCATTCCGAGTCCGCCCGCGTTGACGGTGTGTGAATCGGTTCCGATCATCATGCCGCCAGGGAAGGCGTAGTTTTCGAGCACAACCTGGTGAATGATACCTGCTCCGGGCTTCCAAAATCCGATTCCGTACTTATTCGAAACCGAGGCGAGGAAGTTGAACACCTCGTTCGACTTGTTGATCGACTCCTGGAGGTCGGTGGTTGCACCCACGCGCGCCTGAATCAAGTGGTCGCAGTGCACCGTCGAGGGAACCGCCACTTTTTTGCGGCCCGCCGACATAAACTGAAGCAGAGCCATTTGGGCCGTCGCGTCTTGCATTGCCACGCGGTCCGGGGCAAAGTCGACGTACGAGGTTCCGCGCTGGAAGGCCTCCTTCGCTTCGCCCTCCCAAAGGTGGGCGTACAAAATTTTCTCAGAGAGCGTCAATGGGCGACCCAGCACGGTGCGGGCGGCCTTCACTTTGGTTTCGTAACCGGCGTAAAACGCCGCAACCATATCGAGGTCAAATACCATAATTAGGGAATTTCTGCAAAATTACTGCAGAAACCAGGGATTTTATCCACGGATTTTTCTGAAATCGCGTGGATTTTCCTAAAAATTTCGAAAACTAACGCACTTCAGTACGGAAGCCGAAGTGCCACGCACCCTCAACGCCTTCACTGACAAACCAGTATGCTCCGGGCGCCAAAAAGGTGGTCGGAACCGCGACTTCGTCGCCGGCCCAGGTTCCGCGAAGCACCAGACGACCCAACGCGTCCACCACCCCAAAGCTGCGGGGCGACTGACCGGCAGGGCGAAGCACCTCAAGGCGGTCTGAATGCTGGCGCCACGTGTAGCCCTTAAGATCACGGTCGGCGTCGAGACCGATCCACACGTGCCCGGCGAACATTACACTGTCGTCGGCAGCCTGGTAGCCCGCATCCTTCAACGTGAATGACTTGCCGTCGGCAGCAATTTCAAGGCGAACCCAGCCGTTGATGACGGTGTCGTTAACGTTGCGGCGAAGGCCCAAAAATCCGTCTGAATACGGAGCCTGCCACTGTGCATATGGGTCGTGCTGGCCGTTGAAGCGGTAGTCGAGGTAGCCGTAGTATGCCGAAGGCGAGGTGCCCTGCCAGAGCGAAGATGAACGCGAAATCGAGTCACCTACCGCCAAACGGTTGGGATAGTAATAGGCGCCACGCTGCTGACCCACCACTTGAATTCGCGCGCTGTCAAGTGGCGAAACCAATACGGCTGAGATTAATCCGGTGGTTCCGGTGTCGCGCAAGAGGGTAAAGCGCAAATCCGCAATGCTGTCTTGGTTGAAGTCCACATCGGCAAACCCCTGGTTTACAGAAACGGTGGTATCTGAGAAGTCAATGTACACGTACTGCGCCCAGGCCGAGGTGGCGGAGGCGATCACGAGTGCAAGCGCGGCATAAATCTTGGTCATTTCGGGTGCAAAGGTGCAAAATGTAGACCACGCGCGCACCATTACCTTTACCCTATTCTATGGCCCGTCTCTCTACCCCCGTTGTCTTCGAAGCCCTTCGCATGGCAGTGCAGGCCCTTCAGGCCCAGCTCTTGCGGGCAATTTTGACCGCGCTCATCATTGCGATCGGCATCACCGCGTTGGTCGGAATGTTGACCGCCACGAGCGTCATGGAGGGCTCGATCACCAAGCAGTTTTCGAGCATGGGCGCGACCACCTTCACTATTCAGCAAGGCGGAATGCAAATCCGCATCGGTCGCCAAGGGATTCAAGAAAAACCCCAACCTGAGATTCCGATTGACCAAGCCGTACGACTCAAAGCGCGACTCGAACGCGAGGGGTTGAAGTCTAGCGTTAGCGACAACGTAGCGGGTGCTATCGAGGTCCAGCACGAAGGCACCAAGACCAATCCCAACGTCAACGTCATTGCGTCAGACAATGCCTACCCGCTGACTCAGGGACTTGAACTCGCCGAGGGCCGCTTCTTTTCTAAAACAGAGCAGGACGAGGCACGGGCCGTCGCCGTACTGGGTTCGGATGTAGCGGGCACACTGTTCCCCAACGGTGAAGCCGTGGGCAAAACCGTACGTGTGGGAAGCAAGCCATATGCGGTGGTCGGAGTAACCGCTCCGAAGGGAAGCAGTTCGTTCATGTCGAGCGACCAGGTCGTCTACCTCCCCTTGCGTACGGGGCACCTCGAATACGCGGGACCGTGGTCGAGCTACGTCATTAGCGTAATGGCTCCGTCACCCGACGCCTTGGATGCGACCATTGAGCGCGCCACCGTCGTCATGCGCTCGGTACGCCGCCTGAAGCCCGGAGCCGAAGACAACTTCAACCTTCGCCGCAGCGACAGTATTTCGGCGATGCTCATCGAGTCGCTGAGTTCGGTCAGCAGCGGAGCCGCATTGATTGCACTGATTACGCTACTCGGCGCCTCGATTGCCTTGATGAACATCATGCTCGTGAGTGTCACGGAGCGCACCCGCGAAATCGGTACCCGCAAAGCACTAGGCGCCAGTGCGCAAGTCATCGTCATGCGGTTCCTCGCCGAAGCCATCGTGGTCAGCGTCGTCGGAGGCATCGCCGGAATCGCCATGGGCCTCGCCGTAGGCAACGGATTGGCCTACGCGATGGGCGCCGACGCCGTCTTCCCCATTCAATGGATGCTGTTGGCCTTAGTCGTTTCCGTTGCCGTTGGAATCATTTCGGGTTGGTACCCCGCCAAAAAAGCTGCGGGACTTGACCCCATCGAAGCCCTTCGCTATGAGTGACGTCCGCGAAGTGCACGCCAGCGACCCGTGGTGGACGCTCGACCATGATTCCGCCCGCGTCGGACGCCGCGTTGCCGGCGCCTTTGCACGCCGAGACATCCAGCTGCGTTACGTTCAGACCCGTCTGGGATGGCTGTGGGCTTTGATCCAGCCCGTGGCCCTCATTGCCGGCCTAACTCTTGTGCTCGGACGCGTATTTGGGCTTCCCGACGAAGGCCTTCGGCAGTTTGGTTTGAACCTCGCCGCGGCCCTTCCTGGATGGATTTGGTTTCAGTACATCGTCAGCCAAGGCGCGCCCAGCCTTGTGCACAATCAGGCGCTCGTGGTCAAGTCTGCATTCCCGCGAACTGCGCTGCCCAACGCCAAGGCACTAGTGGGTCTAATAGACTTTGCCGTGGCTTCTGTGGTGGTCGGAACCGGCCTCGTCCTGCTCGACGCTGCCTCGCCGTGGGCTGTGGTTCGTCTACCGCTCATTGCAGTGTTTACCGCAATTTCTGGCCTCGGCTGGGCCTACTTGTTGGCCGCCGTTTCGGTTCGCCGGCGCGACGTACTCAGTATGCTGCCCGTCGCCCTTCAGGTACTGTTTTTTGTCAGCCCGGTTGCGCTGCCGAGCGCCAACTTTGACCTCAACGGCTGGGGCCTAATCTATTGGCTGAATCCGGCGGTTGCGATCGCTGACGGCTTTCGTTGGGCCTGGCTCGACTGGTCGGTGTGGCAGCCCGCACACGCCCTTTCGTTTGCTTCGGGCGGAATCATTTTTGTGGTCGGACTCCTCAGCTTGCGCTACCAATCGCGCCGCATTTCGGAATTCTTATGAGCGAAGTTCGAATTCACGCTGAAAACCTCGGCAAGCAACTCGGGGGACGTTGGGCCCTG
>CAIJMB010000009.1 GCA_903821715.1 uncultured Flavobacteriales bacterium | reverse complement strand
CGCGACATCGCACCAACGTGGTCGATGCTGCTCGGAATCGCCCTGCCTTCGAGTGCAACGGGGGATCCGTTGCCGTTGAAGTAGCTCGCTAGCAAGGTTAGCTCGTTGGCTTTTTGCCCTTCGCAGCTAAGGCAACTTTGGGTTCGATTCTCGCAAACGGCTATTTTGAGTAACTAATTGATTTAGTAATATATAGCGATTCCCGGGCGCGAGAGAAATAGTAAAATCCGGTTATAACCGAACATTTTGGTGCGAACTAGTTGCTAGTAACCAGTTGCTAGTGACCAGTTGATGGTAACCAGTTGCTAGTGACCAGTTGCTCGTGACCAGTTGCTCGTGACCAGTTGCTGGCAGGCTAACGAACCAATCTCAGCCAACCTTGCCAGCCTTGCTAACTAGCCAACCTTGCCAATTAGCCAACCTCGCCAATCGAGCAAACCGGAATCGGCCTCATTTTGTGCAGGTTGGCGCGGTGAAAGCGGGTGAAGATCACGAAGACTTCGAGGTGGCGGGCAGTAAGGCCCTGGGTTGTGGCCCAAGTGTGGTCGTCAGTTGTGGTTTCGGGTGACCAGTGGTGGGTGCGGGCGAATTCCATGGCGGTTTCGAGCTCGCTGTAGGCGGCGCCAAGTTGCTCTTCGTCGGTGCGTCCGTCCGACCAGAGGCCGTCGGTGGGTGGCGCGTCAAGAATGGATTGGGGCACCCCGAGGTGGCGCGCCACGTCGTAGACCTGGGACTTGTAGAGGTCGGCGATGGGGCTGAGGTCGACTCCGCCGTCGCCGTATTTGGTGAAGAACCCGACGCCGAAATCTTCGACTTTGTTGCCGGTTCCGGCCACGAGCAGGCTGTGGTTTTGGGCCTCGGCATAGAGGGTGGTCATGCGCAGTCGGGCGCGGGTGTTGGCGAGGGCGAGGTTGCGCTGAGCGGAATCCGGCAAAGCCAAAGCCCCCACATGGGCGTCGAAGACGGCCGTGAGGTCCACGCGGCGGGCGGAGACCGCCGCGTGGCGCTGTGCAAGTAGCTGCATCCAGTCTTGGGCGCGCGAGACTTGGTCGGGGGCTTGGTGAATGGGCATTTCGAGAAGGTGGACTTCGAGGCCCGTGGCCGCACAGAGGCCGGCGGTGACGGCAGAATCAATTCCGCCCGAGACCCCCACAGCAAATCCGCGTGCCCGCGCCTGTTGGGCGTAGGTGCGGAGCCAATCGACTATGTGCTGCGTTACGGCGGGGGCGTTCATCGGACTACCTTTGGGTTATGCTTAGAAGGACGCCAAATTTAGGTCTTTTGTTCACGGGTGCAGCGCTTGCAGCGGTATTGGGATGCCAAAACGATCCGTGGGTTGCAGCCGGCGAGGATGCCGAAGCCCAAGCGCAGTCCGCAGTGCTGGCTGAGCGAGACCCTTTGCGTATTGTGCACTTCGCGGATTCGGTGCTCGGTCTAGATTCCGCCGCCCTGGCCGTGAAGCTCGAAGCCATGGCCCCCCGCCACCCTATGATTTTTGAGCCCAATTGGCGCGAAAACCTCCCCCCCTACTTGCTTGATGAGGGCGTTCGGCAGCTGTGGACGGATGCGCAAATGGTTCGCACGAGCACCGCGGATTTTGACCGTCGCGTGCGTCAAATGCTCGACCGAGTGGATGGGCTTCAGGGCCAGCCCACCGGGCTCCGCGTCTACACGTACGTTTCGAGGGCCGAGGAATACGACGTAATTCAGGCCGAGGGCGCCCTTTTTGTGGCCTGGGACCGCTTTTTGGGTGCTGACCACCCGCTGTACGCCAACGAGGCGACCTACCTGAGGGCGCGCCACCATCCCGAACGGATTTATGCGGCCATTGCGGGTGCGTTGTACAACCCAAGTTCCGCGGGAGGCGGACAGTTGATTGACGAAATGCTTCGCACGGGAAAGCAGTTGCTCTTCATTCAGACGGTACTGAGTGAGGAGGATGCCTACCGCTACCTAACGTATACATCGGTCCAGCAGGAATTTGCAACGAGCAACGAGCGCGAGCTGTGGGAAACGTTTGTGCGCGAACGCTGGCTGTACGACCGCCGACTTGACCTCAAGCGAAAGTTGGTCGAGGTAGCTCCGTTCAGCAAGCTGGGGTCCGAACGCGACCAAGAGGTTCCGGGACAAATCGGAACATGGCTCGGATGGCGCATCATGCAAGCGTACTGGCGGGCGCACCCCGAACTTAGCCTCTGGGAAGTGCTCGAATCGAGCCCAAACAGTGCCGAACTCATCCAGCAATCCAACTACCGACCATGAAATCACACATTAGCCTCGACATCGAACTGGACGAAAACCGCGTCCCCGAACGCATTCAGTGGTCCGCGCCAGACGGTGGCGTCGATAAGTCCGACTCTCCGGCAATTATGCTTTCGGTGTGGGACGAGCGCGCTGAGGAGCTGCTTCGCATCGACCTGTGGACCAAGGAGATGAAGATGGACCACATGAAAAAGATGTACCACCAGACCCTTTTGGCACTTGCCGACGGCTTGGAGCGTGCCACGAGTGAGGCCGAGGCCGCTAAGGACCTTCGGATCTTTGCACGGCACTTCGCCGAGCGCCTTAAGCTAATGGATCCCGCCCGCTGAGCTCGGCGTTGACCGACTCGATGTAGGCAAGTAGTTTGTCGCGGCCGTAGCCCGTTTCGGCACTCGTTTGAAAGTAGGGCGGAAGTTCAGCCCAGTCCTTGAGGAAGGCCTTTTCGAATGCCGCCCGGTTCTTCATCAGAACCGATCCTGAAATCTTGTCGGCCTTTGTGAACACCAGTGAAAATGGGACGCGCCAGGATCCGAGTTGCTTCAAGAACTCAAGGTCGACCTGCTGGGGTTCGAGGCGGCTGTCAATCAGTACAAATACAAGCGCAAGGTTTTTGCGCTCGCGAACGTAGCGTCCGATCATCGCGCTGAACGAGGCCCTTTGGGTCTTGCTCACCTTGGCGTATCCGTATCCGGGGAGATCGGCCAGAACCCAGGTTCCGCGGTCAATTTTGAACAGGTTGATTAGCTGCGTCTTGCCCGGACGGCCTGAAGTTTTTGCCAAGTCCTTTTTGCCCACCAACTTATTGATGAGCGACGACTTTCCGACATTGGAACGGCCAATAAACGCGTATTCCGGAAGGTCCCATTCGGGACATTCGTCCACACGCGGGGACGACAAAATGAACTCCGCGTGGAGGTTTAGGCGACCTTCACGCTCTGAAGCCACTTGTCTACAATTGCGTTAAACTCCTCGGGATGTTCCATCATCGCCGCGTGCCCGCAGTTGTCGATCCAATTCAGTTCGGAATTGGGAAGGAGCTCATGGAATTTATCAGCTACTTCGGGGGGTGTTACCGCGTCCTGCTTGCCCCAAACCAGGCAGACGGGCACGTTAAACGTTTTAATGTCCTCAGCCATATTGTGGCGAATGGCCGACTTCGAAATCGCCAAGGTCTTGATGGCCTTCGTACGATCATTGACGGTGTCAAACACTTGGTCGATGAGCTCTTCAGTGGCGACTTCTTTTACGGCAAATACGTCGCGAACTCGCTCTGCAATGTAGTTGCGGTCACCACGACGGGGATAGCTATTGCCCATGGCGGACTCGTACAGGCCGCTTGAGCCCGCAAGTACAAGACCGGCAACACGCTCCGGATACATTTTTTCAAACAGCAAGGCAATGTGCCCTCCGAGACTATTGCCTACGAGATAGACCTTGTCGTACCCGCGTCGGTCGACGAATTTCTTCACAAATTTGGTCAGACTCTTCACGGAGGTGGTCGCCAACGGCATGGTGTAGAGCGGTAGCAAAGGGACGGTTACCTCATAACCCCGCTGACTGAAATAATTCAGCTGGTGCTCAAAGTTGCTCAAGGTTCCCATCAATCCATGCAAGAAAATGATAGGGGTTCCTGTGCCTTCGGTGAGGTATTCAAATGTTCCGTCGTGAGTGAGCGTCGACATATTTGCGTTTTAGGAATCCGGCAAAGATAGGGAAAAGGCCAAAAGCGCTTGTGTAAGGGCTCCGATTCGTGCCATTAGTGCATTGTGCGGTGCATCACAAAGTGCTGTGCGCGATAACGACAAAAAGCACACAGAAACACGTGACAATAAATTGAAAAACAATTACTTACGTTTCAAACGGAAAAGTTATTCACAATTGTGGGAGAAAGTGGGTGTTTGTGGGAAGAACTCGGTACTTTTGATGCAGCTAATCGCTCAAACCCCATGAATTCCGTACTCGGTGTATATGAATGCAGTATGGACGCCAAAGGCCGCGTCCTGCTTCCAGCTGGCCTCAAGCGCCAGTTGGATTCGGCTGCGCACGAGGGTTTTGTGCTGAAGCGCAGCGTGTTCAGCCCCTGCCTTGAGCTGCACACGATGGCCCAGTGGCGCGTAATTTCTGAGAAGATTGGCAAGCTCAACCGCTTTGTCAAGAAAAATGCGGATTTCGTTCGCCTGTTTCATGCCGGAGTCAAGATGGTCGAGCTCGATGCCTCGGGCCGCATTCTGATTGCCAAGGATTTGGCTGGCTTCGCGGGGCTCGAGCGCGAGCTCGTGTTTTCGGGAACTCCATTCGGAGTAGAAATTTGGAGCCGCTCCGCATACGAGGCGGCGGTAAACCCCTCGGATCTGGATTTCGCCCAGCTTGCCGAGGAAGTGATGGGCGGACAAAGCGGGGACCATGAGCTACCATAGCCCTGTTTTACTCGCCGAATGCCTTGACTTTTTAAACCTTCGTCCCGACGGGACCTACGTCGACGCCACCTTCGGGGGCGGCGGCCACAGTCGGGCGATTTTGGAGCGCCTTGGCCCCAATGGACGCTTAATCGCCTTTGACCAGGACCCTGACGCTCATGCCAACGCGCTGGATGATCCGAGATTTACGTTGGTTCCGTACAATTTTGAGCACCTTAAGCGCTTTTTAAAGCTGCACGGGGTGGCGCAGGCGGATGGAATATTGGCCGACCTCGGCGTAAGTAGCCACCAACTCGACGCACCCGAGCGCGGATTCGCCCACAAGTACGAGGGCCCGCTCGACATGCGCATGAATCCTGAGGCCGGACAGCCCGCGAGCGAATGGCTCAATGAGGTCGGCGAACTCGAGCTGCGCAAGGTCCTAGCTGAATTTGGGGACGTGGAGCGCCCGGCTGCCGTAGCTGCTGCGATTTTGCGCGCGCTTCCACTTACTACGACCGCCCAACTGCGCGATGTCCTCGAACCGTTCAGCCAGCGGGGACGCAACACGAAGCTTCCTGCACGCGTCTTTCAGGCGGTGCGCATTGCGGTCAACCGCGAAATGGAGGTGCTCGACACGTTTCTTACCGACTGCATCCCTTCGCTCAAGGTGGGTGGACGTCTGGTTGTCATGAGCTACCACAGCCTTGAGGACCGCCGCGTGAAGAATCTGATGCGCGAAGGCAGATTGGACGGCGACGCCGAACGGGACGATTTTGGTCGCCGACTGGTTCCGTTCCATGTGCTCACCCGCAAGCCAGTGAGCGCCAGCCCCGCCGAGCTCGAAGAAAACCCAAGGTCCCGCTCTGCCCGCTTGCGCGCGGCCGAAAAAATCGAGGTCAGCCGTGGATAAGCAGAGTAACAAGGGACTGCTGGCATCCGTACTGCGCGGAAGCTTTTTGGGACACCCGTACGTGGTGCGCAACCTTCCGTTTGTAGCATTTTTAAGTGCATTGGGCGTCTTAGCCATTTTTTGGGCGCACCGCGCAGAACAGCAATCTCGTCAAATCAGCAAACTGAGTGCTGAGCTCAGTGAAGTCAAATCAGAGTACCTCGAGGCAAAATCTACTTTGATGCGTATGGGTACCGAAGGTTCCGTACGCCAACGTACCCAGACTTTGGGAATGATTGCGCCCAAAAAAGCTCCGGACCGCATTAAAAAGCCACAGGATGACGCCGAATGACCCTGAGCAACTGAGCTCGCGCTGGGTTGCCGGAATCACCGGCGGCTTGTTTGTGTTTGGACTGGCGGTGCTGGTCAAGCTCTATGTGGTTTCAATTAAAGACGGACCCGCACTACGCGAAAGCATGCGCGACCGGGTGGTTCAGGAGCGGTCGGTTCCGGCCCGCCGCGGCAATATTTATTCGGCAGACGGCCAGTTACTGGCCACTTCGATGCCCGTGTACGAGCTGCGGTGGGACGCCTCAGTAGTCGATGAGGAGCGCTTTGCGCTGCACGCCCAAGCCACAGCCAAAGGCCTCCAGCGTCTACTTGGAGAGAAGACGGCATCGGAATGGTTCCGCTTTTTACGCGACCAGCACCGAGACAAGAAGCGCTACGCATTTATAGCCAAAAACCTCAGCTTCAGCTTGTACCGCAAAGTGAAGGACTTGCCTATGTTCAAGGGAAGTCCGTTTACAACGGGCTTGATTGCCGAAGAGCGCTACACGCGACTGATGCCGATGGGAATGCTGGCTCAGCGAACCATTGGTTATTGGCGGCCCGACGCCAAGGCAGGGCTTGAGGCGGCCTACCAAAGCGTACTCAACGGCCAAGACGGAAAGCGCTGGATGCAGCACTTCGGTAAAGGGCAATGGAAGCCGATCGAGGCCGACTATGAGGTCGAACCCCGCGACGGCGCCGACATTGAAACCACCCTTGACACCCGCATTCAGGACATCGCACACCATGCACTGCTGGAACGACTTGAGATGTACCAGGCGGAACACGGTTCCGTAATTGTGATGGAGGTGGCGACGGGTAAAATCCGCGCGATGGTGAATTTGGGGCG
>CAIJMB010000008.1 GCA_903821715.1 uncultured Flavobacteriales bacterium | reverse complement strand
GCCCGGATTGAGGTACACCTTACCCTCACGCTTGCGACCGATGCGACTGAGCGCCAAGAAGAGGGACTACGCCGCATTGCGAACACCTGTCCGGTTTCGCGCAGCCTGCACCCCGACATTGATCAGGACGTGCATCTGACGTTTCTGAGGGCCGAAGCCTAACTAAAACCCTTCGGGGATGAACGGATTGACGCGCGGACTGAGTTCCGTAAGCGTTTGAAGCGCGTAGTCCACGCCGTAGACCGCCGGAATCGTTCGCGAGGTGTGCCGTGACCAAAGCGCGTAGGCGTTGGAACCGGTTCCGAGGTAGAGCATTTGGTCACCTGAATTGAGGGCGGGTAGCTGCACGCCTTTTTCGAGGTAGTCGCCCGCAAAGCAGAGCGGACCGGCAAGATCGGTGAGTACGTGGTCACCCTCTAGTGCTTGACCACCCCGTAACGGAACCCAATGAATTCCCCGCGGTTTGACGTAGGCATCACGAAGTAGGAAGTCCGCACCAAGGTGCAGGTAGGCCACTTGGCGGGCGCCGCGCTGCAGCACCCATTCCACGTCGCTGAGGGCATAACCCGTGTGAAAATGGGTCCACTGACCAAACTCTGTCACGAGGGCGTAGTCGGCCCATAGCTCGGGAAGCTCTTCGCGCAACCGCGTGGCATACGCCGACATCTGCACCGCACCTCCGTACACCAAATGTTCAGGAAGGAGTCCACCGCCAACATCTAAGGTGTGAATGCGGCGGTCGGACCCCGCTGCCTCGAGAGCGTCATTGCATTCAGATGCCAGGTCGCGTAGGCGTGTCAGAGCGCGCACAGCCCCTTCAAAATTCCGCATCGACGATCCCGAATGCACGTGCAGGGCGCGCACCTCGTGCGCGAGCACGGCTGCCACAATGGCTCCACGGTTCGCAATGGGCTCGCCAAATTTGGACTCGTCGCCACTCACATTATAGACGCTCGGTGCGTCGGTCTCGACCATCGGATTGATGCGCAGTCCGACCACGAGGCGGTTGGCATGCGGCGCGATGCGATCCAATTCTTCGATGCTGTTGGCGTTGAGTAGCATTCCGGGGCTATGAGCCGCGCAGTCGGCAATTTCGTGCGGACGCTTCACCGGGGAATCAAAGACGATACGCTCTGGGGGGCAGCCTGCGGCGCGCGCGAGGCGCACCTCTTCCCAGGTTGCGGCCTCGAGCCCGAATCCGCGCTGCACGATGTGTTTGAGCACTTCAACGTGGGGCTGGGACTTTACCGCAACCGCATGGTTGCAGTTGGAGTGTGCCCAAGCAGACGCCAACGCGTTCAATTGGGCGTCTAACGCGTTCCACGACACAAAAAGTACCGCTGAATCCTCAGGGCCGCGCTGGATTTTACTGGCCGCCCACAGGGCTTCGTCGCGCAGCGGGTGCATACCTATGACTCAAAAAGTTCGATGGCCGTGCGCTCGATCAAATCGACCACATGCAGGTCGTTGTAGGGATCAAACCCGTTGGGCTCCATCAGCTTGCGTATGGAGTACGAACCGAGGGCCAAGCGAATAAACGAGCGCTGGCCGTAGCGAACGGGTTGCCCGAGGAATACTCGATTGTATCCATTTAAACTCGGGTGCTCGCCCAACACCAGGGTGTCGAACAACTTTTTCAGCTCATCATAGTCCAGCTCGCGTCCGCCAGCTGAGACGGTGAACGAGATAATACTGTCGTTGGTCAGCTCCATATCGGGCATCATTCCGAAGCGGTCGCTCAGCGCGAGGCGGCCGATCACCACACGGCTCCAGCGACGGATCAAGGCGTCGGTCTCTTCTTGCGGAATCGACAAATAGGCCTCCATTTCGTCAAGGGCGATTTCCCAGCGCAGGCGAAGTCCGGCGTTAGGGTGGTCGGGCCAAATGGAACGAAGCTGGGGCAAGTCGGGTGGCGCGTCCGCGGCCGTAAACAG
>CAIJMB010000007.1 GCA_903821715.1 uncultured Flavobacteriales bacterium | reverse complement strand
TCCGCTCAATAAGCCATGAAACGTATTCTAATTGCCTTATCGCTCGTGGCTTCGGTAGCCGCCAGCGCCCAGATCGACCGCAGCATTCGCCCAACCGCCGCTCCTGCGCGAACTCCGACGATTGCTCAGTACCAAAAGTTTCAACTGAAGAACGGTCTCACCGTCCTTCTCGTAGAGGATCACAAGCTTCCCCGACTTAGCCTCAGCCTCACCATGGATGTGGGCCAGGTGCTCGAGGGTGATAAAACCGGAACCGTCAGCCTGCTCGGAGAGCTACTTAATGAAGGCACCAAGACCTACACGAAAGAAGCCCTTGACGAAAAGGTTGACTTTATCGGAGCTCGCCTCAGCACAGGCGGAACCAGCGTCGGCGCCGGTGGCCTCAGCAAGTACGCTGAAGACCTCTTCGCCCTTAGCGCAGAAGTGGCTCAGCGTCCGAGCCTTCCGCAAGCCGGATTCGACAAAATCAAGGAGCGCACGCTCTCTGGTCTCAAGAGCCAGAAGGATGATCCCGCGGCCATTCAGTCCAACATCTTTAACGCCCGCGTCTTCGGAGCCAATCATCCCAATGGTGAGCTGACGACCGAGGCAAGTGTCGCCAACGTAACCTTAGCCGACTGTAAGAAGGCCTACACGACGTACTGGAAGCCCAACATCGCCGTCCTGACCATTGTCGGAGACATTGACTTGGCCCGCGCCAAAGCGCTGGCTGAGGCCCACTACGGCGGCTGGAAGGGCAAGTTCACCAAAAAAGCAAGCTTCCCGGCTCCTGCTGACCTCAGCGGAATCCAGATTCAGGTGGCTAACCGCCCCTCGAGCGTGCAGTCGAACATTCAGATCGGCAATACCATTGAGCTTCCGATCGGGCATCCCGACCTCGAGGCCCTGCGCGTCATGAACGAAGTGCTTGGTGCGGGTTCAGCGGGCCGCCTCTTTCGCAACCTTCGCGAAGACAAGGCCTACACCTACGGCGCGTACTCTTCATTCGGAACCTCTCGCTACACCACCGTCATCGAAGCGTCAGCCGAGGTGCGCAACGCCGTCACCGACAGCGCAGTAGAGCAGTTCCTGTTCGAAATCAATCGCATCCGCACCGAGTCGGTGACCGACGAAGAGCTTCGTTCGGCCAAAAACAACCTCGCCGGCGGATTCGGCCGCTCACTCGAGCGTCCCGAGACCGTGGCGAGCATGGCCGGCAACACGTTGCTGTACAACCTGCCCGCCGACTACTACAACGGCTACCTGACTCGCCTCGAGGCGGTTACGGCCCAAGATGTGCAGCGCGTCGCCCAGAAGTACTGGAAGTCCGACAAGCTCCTCATTAGTGTCGTGGGCAAGGCCGCCGACATCGCCAAGCCGCTTCAGCGCCTGGGCTACCCCGTGAGCTACGTGTCATTTGAAGGCCAGCCCACTGAGGCACCGAAGTTTGACGCCGTTCCAGCTGGACTGACCGCCACGAAGGTGATTGAATCCGCACTGCAGGCCATGGGCGGAATGGAGCGCATCAACGCCCTTCAGTCGGTGAACTGGAAGCAGGAGGCGAGCATTATGGGAATTACCATCAACGCTGAGGTTGCCTTCACGGCCCCCAGCACGTTGGTCCAAAAGCAGACGTCTCCAATGGGTTCAAGCGAAACCCGTTACGAGGGCGACAACGTTACGGTGATGCAGAATGGCGCTGCGAAGCAGCTTTCTGCAGATGAAAAGGCGGAACTCATGGCCGACCGCTTCTTGATTGACGAACTCGGACTCCTCAAGCGGACCGACCTCAAGCTGCAAGAGACGAAGGTCGACGTCAACGGCGAAGCCTGCTACGCCATCGAGATCCCCAAGGCCGGTAGCGACCCTGTGGTGAAGCTGTACAGCATTGCAACTGGATTGCGCATTCGCGAAGCCCGCACCCAAGAGGGTCCTCAGGGCAAGACGGTGGTCAACGTGGACTACAGCGACTACCGAGAGGTAGGTGGAGTGAAGTTTCCACACGAAATGAAGGTTCCGCTCCAGCCCGGAATGGACCTCATTTTCAAGACGACTACTCTGGACGTGAAGTAAACGGCAGTTCTGCCGTAAGCGTAAAGCCACTAGCCCCAGGGCTGGTGGCTTTTTTTATGCCTTTTTGTTGACGAGGTAAACCCCGAGAATGATGGCGACCATTCCGGCTAGATGGTGCGAGAGAATGGTTTCGCCCATACCCACGCCCCAGGCGAGTGCGACCACGGGAATTAGGTAGGTCGTCGACGCCGCCATCAACGGAGTCGTCAGGGCGATCAGGCGGTTGAATAGGACGGTGGCGATGCCGGTTCCGACAATACCCAAAAAGGCAAGTGCAGCGATGGCGGACCCAAAGTGCTCCATGCGCACTGTGTTCCATACCTGAGAAGCCCCTAGGATTCCGAGCGACATCGGAACAGTGAACAGCATCACGAACAAGGTAATTCCGCGCGGCGACAAATGGCTCAAGCGCGACCCAATCGTGTTGATGCTCACCCCATAAAATGCGGCAGCTAAAATGGCCAAAAGCAGGTAGTTGGGATTGATTTCTTGGCCCGGAACCACCGCGCGCCACGGGCTAATGAGCAGCACCGCCCCGGCCAACCCAAAGAGTACGCCGAAGACTTGAACACGGCGAAGCTTTCGCCCGAAGGCCAGGACTCCCACAAGCAAGGCAAAAACTGGGGTCATCGCGTTCGCCACTCCCACCACCCCCGACGGAACGTGCGCCACCGCAATCGGAAAGAGGATGTAGGGCAAGGAATTGCCCATTAGCGCGACCAAGAGCAACGGGCCGAGGTCTGCACGGCGAAACTCGTGAAAATGATTGCGCGAAATGATGAGGACGGCGACGGCGGCAAATAACAGCCGCATGGCTCCGATTTGAATCGCCTCAAAGCTCTGAAGCGCGATTTTCATTAGCATGAACGACGAGCCCCAGACCAAAACAAGTCCGATAAAAAGCCCCCAGGCCAAGCCAGAACGATTCATGAGGCGGCAAAGGTACGCTACCTTTATGACCATGAATGCACGGCTTGTGAATGCCCCTTGGCTGCTCCGCTTTTTGCGCTGGGCCATTGTCCTCAACCTTTTGGTCATGCTCGCCGGGTCAGTGGTCCGAATGACCGGGTCCGGAATGGGTTGCCCCGACTGGCCGAAGTGCTTTGGACTGGCGGTTCCACCCACGCGGGCTGAGCAGGTTACCTGGTCTCCTGAAGCGTCCTACCATCAAGGTCAAATGATTTTGCGCGACGGCGCATTTTGGTTGGCCCAAGCGGACCATGCGCCCCAGCCTGAATTCAACCAGCAGCTCTGGTCGAAGTACACCCGCCACGACTACGCCGTATTCAACCCCGTCCACACGTGGATCGAGTTCCTCAACCGCCTCTTGGGGGTACTGCTCGGAATCCCCGTGCTGCTCGCCACCGCCGCCAGCTTCGTCCATATTCGCCGGCATCCGTGGTGGGTTGTGACCATGTTCGCCGTGCTCTTTACCCTCGGATTCGAAGCCTGGCTCGGCAAGGTGGTGGTCGACGGCAACCTCGTGCCGCACCACATCACCTACCACATGCTCGGCGCCTATGTGCTGCTTGCTCTGCTCACCGTCCTCTTTCGCAACGTGCACAGCTTGGCTGAACAGAATTTGTGGCGTGCCGAACCGCCGGCG
>CAIJMB010000006.1 GCA_903821715.1 uncultured Flavobacteriales bacterium | reverse complement strand
GTGATTTCTTACTCTCCGCGGGGCGAGGGCTTGAGGTTGGCCGCGATTTCGACGACTTGGTTGTCGTAAAAGTACAGGCCGGGCACCGCGTAGTTGCTCTTGGGCTGCGCGGGCTTTTCTTCGATCGAAAGGGCCTTTCCGTGGGCGTCAAACTCCACGACACCGTAGCGCTCGGGGTCACTCACCGGGTAGGCAAACACGACACCGCCTTTGGGATTTGCCGAGGCCTGTAGGATGCTGGGCATCTGGGTTCCGTAAAAAATATTGTCGCCCAAAACGAGCGCTACCGAGTCGTCGCCGATGAAGTCGCGGCCCAGCACGAAGGCCTGCGCCAAGCCGTTGGGCTCGTGCTGTACGGTGTACTCAAAGCGGCAGCCGAGCTGCGACCCGTCGCCGAGCAACTTGTGAAAAAGCGGCGCATCGTGCGGAGTCGTGATGAGCAGGATTTCACGAATCCCGGCCTCCATCAAGGTGGACAGAGGGTAGTAAATCATCGGCTTGTCGTACACCGGCATGAGCTGCTTGCTGATGCTGTGCGTGAGCGGATGGAGTCTGGTGCCGGAACCGCCGGCCAAGATGATGCCTTTCATAGCTTATTCGTCGTCCTCAGAGAGTTCAGCAAGAGAAACCTCTTGTTCTTTGCCCGTCATCACTTTGTCGAGCGACATCAGCAGAGACGGTAGCAAAATTAGGTTCGAGAACATGGCGAATCCGAGTGTGAGGGACACCAGTAAGCCTAACGCTTGAGTTCCGCCAAAATTTGACGCTAAAAAGATCATAAATCCAGCAAAAAGCACTACTGAGGTGTAGAACATGCTAACCCCGGATTCTCGAATGGCAATGATAGCGGCTCTTCCGATACTACCTCCGTTGAGGTGCAGCTCTTGACGGTAGCGCGAAAGCAAATGGAGGGTGTCATCCACAGAAATTCCGAAGGCAATAGAAAAGATGAGTACGGTCGACGGTTTCACAGGAATGCCAAACCAACCCATGATTCCTGCCGTCATAATCAAAGGGAGTAGATTGGGCAAAATCGCCACCACCATCATGCGCCAGGAACGAAATAGTCCGGCCATAAGGAGCGAAATGACTACCACTGCAAAAATGAGACTGCTCACTAAATTGTCAATGAGGTATTCCGTGGATCGCAAAAAGATGAGTCCTGCTCCCGAAAAGCTCACATCCACATCTTCTTTGTTGAAATGCTCGTCGGCCTTTTCTTTTACGGCGTCCACAACCTTCATCATTTCAGGCCTCGGCAAATCGCGCACCTGAACGGTAATCCTAATACGCTGGTTATCTCGATCAATTAGACCCGAAGTCAGGGCACGGTTCACATCCTGTTTGCCCGTAGGAAGCAAGGCAGCAATTTGCCGCCTTTCTGCCGCCGACGGGAGTTCGTAAAACTCTGCTCCGCCCCCATAGTACGCTTGGCGACTGAATTTCAAAAAGTCGACGATGCTCATACTCCGAGAAAGGTTCGGAATACTGTCCAAGGCCCGTTGAAATGCTTCGGCCTGACGCAGCACATTTGACTTAAGGGCTCCGCCGGGTTCACGGCTGTTGACTACAATCTCTAAAGGAATTACACCGCCTAGTTTGTCCTCGAAGAACGTCATTTGCTGCACCAAGGGATCCTTAGGATTAATATCGGTAGTAATGTTGCCTGTGGTCTCCATTCGTAGCATTCCCACGAACCCAACGGCCGCAAGAAACAGTGCCCCGGCATAAACTTTCTTGCGGTGAAACTGTGCGACGCGCTCGAGCCAATTGACTCCATCCTTCAGCCATTGTTGCTCTAAATGCTTGTAATGCTGTGGCTTCGGCGCAGGCATCCAGCTGTAAATGACCGGCAATATGGTCATAGAAAGGATGAATACCACAATGATGTTGATTGTAGCCGCTACACCAAAGTGAATCAGCGCATCACTGGATGTGAGCATAAACGTTGAGAAGCCCAATGCCGTGGTCAGGTTGGTCAGCAACGCCACTCCTCCAATCTTCTTCACTGTATGCAAAATGGCAACTTGAACATCCTGATCTCTCGCGTACTCTTGGTGGTACTTGTTTATAAAAAAGATGCAATTCGGAACCACAATTACAATCAGTAGCGGAGGTATCAGTGCACTGAACAGTGTGAGCTTAAATCCGAGCGCGCCGAGCACGCCGAACGAACCAACTACGCCGACGCCCACAACCACCAGGGCTATGATGGCCGCTCGCGTGCTCCGCATCATCGCAAACATGATGACGAGTGTAACGACAGCTGTCAGGCCTAAAAACAAGTTAATTTCAGACTTTATACTGCGCGCATTTACCATTCGCAAGTAGGGGACCCCAGATATCTGAATGTCAATTCCGGTTCTTCGTTCGAATTTTTTGGCCTCCGATGTGATGTGGTCAATGAGCGGAAAAAACAACTTGCTGTAATTCGCCGTATCCGAAATCTGTATCGCCAGCAATTGCGTAGTTCCATCGTTAGCATTGAGCAACCCATCGTAAACCGGAAGTTCACGGAGCTTTGCTCGAACCATTTCGGCCTCTTCAGGCTTGTCTATCCTGCCGTCGCAGATGGGAATTGGTTCGAAGCGATCGTTAGAGTCCGGCCCCAAGTAAAGGTCTACCGCATTGTGCCATGAAAGGACACCTTCAACCTCGGGAGTTTGCTCAATACTTTTAGCCAGCTCGATCCAGCTATTCATGATGTACGGAAGGAAGTAGCTATTGTCGTGCGCTGCCAAAAAAATGACGCCGCCACTTCCTTGCTCGAAGTGCTCACTTAGTGCCACAAATTCAGTGTAGACACTATCGTCTTCTGGGAGCATTTTGGCGAAATGGTAGCTCACTTCGACATTGCGCCCGAGGAAGGCCATTGCAAGTACATAAATTACCCAAAACGCAACGACCTGTCGTCGGTATTTTTGGACAAAACGACCGAGTTTTTCCCACATAATGGGCAAAGGTAGGTGTTTACACGTTCCCGTCGGGGAACAGAATCGGCCGGCTCGGTACCGCATCCCCCTGCATTGGAGCCAAACTCAAATTGAGCTTGTAGCGCCCCTCGACGCAGTCGGTCGGAACCTGGATCAATTCCGTAATACTCGCCCCGGGGTAGCGGGCTTCAGACGCGGACTGCGACCCAAGCGGCAACCCCCAAAATGCGCGGTGGGCCGCCAAGGCTCCGCCGTCTTCTTCGGGGTCGACGCTCGGCAGATCGACGAGTAGGTGGCGCACTCCGTGCTCGGCCAACCACGCCAGTGCAGCAGGCTCAATGGCCGGCGGGTTCGTCTGCCGCCAGTCACGCTGGCTCAGGTCACCCTCTTGAGTGGCCAAAACCAGTGCCTCGTAATCAAACAAGGCCGCCGGTGAGGCACGCAGCGCCTCGAGCGTCAATAGCTTCGGAGCAGGAATTCGAACCACCCGAGCGCTGAGCCACGGTGAAATTCCGAGGTCCACCGCATGCCGCGTTTCGCGCACGACATGGCCGAGCGACTCGGTATGGGTTCCGTGGGCATGTGGATTGAAGTGGACGTCAAAAAAATTGACGCCGCCGCCTTGGTTCACGTCGCCGACCCAGTCGCCAAGCCGCACGGGCTCGCGGCGCGGACCGTCGATGTACCACGCCCTGGGCCGGCCAAATTCAACGAGTAAGCTGAGGTCGTACATGCTGCGAAACTAACGGAATCAGGGCTCAAGGCCAAATGCGTCCGACGCAATGGCGTCCGCCCAAAGCCAGCCCTCGCCGCAGAGCCGCCACCCCGATTCGTCGGCCAGCATCAATCCTTGCCCGACCCATTTGGACCACGCCCTGTCAAGGTGACGTCCCTGGGCCGCCGCGCGCGGAAGCCCTTCTGCCCGACGCAGCTGGGTCAGCACCTGTTCGTGAAACCACTCTTGGTCGTTCAAGTCTTCGAGCTCAAACCAATCTTCACCGCTCGCCACGGCAAGCGCCCGTTGGTAGACCGAATTGTTGCGCACGTTGGCCCTTCGCTGGCGGTGCCCGTCAAACGAATGGGCTCCTGGGCCCAAGCCCACGTACGGGTCGCCCTGCCAGTACGAACTGTTGTGCTCCGCGCGCCAGCCCGGTTTGGCATAGTTGCTCACCTCGTAGGCGTCCCAACCCTGACGTTGCATTTCGCTGCGGAACCATACAAAGTCCTCAGCCGCCCGCTCGTCCCGAGGGGCTTCGCTGCGGCCCTTGGCCACATCATGAGCCAGAGCCGTGCGGGGTTCAACGGTCAGAGCATAGGCCGAAAGATGCGGTGTTTCCAATTCAAGTGCCCGTCCCACCTGATCCTGCTATTCCCCGAGGCTGCTACCGGGCAAACCGTAGATCAAGTCAATGCTCAAATCCTCAAAACCAGCGTCTTGGGCGCGACGCACGGCGTCGACGGCGTCTTGGCCCCGGTGCGGGCGGCCCATCCAGTCGAGTCGGTCGTCACGAAAACTTTGAACCCCAATGCTCAGACGATTAAATCCTTCGGAGCGCCACAGCGCCACGCGGTCGGGCGTCACGTCTTCGGGGTTGACTTCGAGCGTGCATTCCGCATCAGGCTCAAGCACAATACGTTGGCGCAGCGTAGCGTTCAAAGCGCGGAATTCCGCGTCCGGAAGCACGCTTGGCGTTCCGCCGCCCCAGTACAGGGTGCGGGCGGGCGTTTCGTGCGGAATCCGAAGTTCCGCCTCACGCCCCATCGCGGCGACCACTTCAGGGATTTGCTTGAGCAGCGTCGAAAAGTGAAAGTCGCAGTAGCGGCACGCATGCCGGCAAAACGGAACGTGGACGTAAATGCCGGTAGGTTGCGCGGCACTCACGGCAACGGAAGGGCGAGGCGAAACGTGGTTCCCTGACCGGGCGCACTGTGCAGCACCTCTAAATGGCCACCGTGTCCCTGAACGGCGATGCGCCGCGCCAGACTGAGCCCAAGGCCCCAGCCGCGCTTTTTGGTGGTGAATCCGGGGCGAAAGACCGAACGCCGCACCTTGGCCGTCATGCCTTTGCCGTTGTCGGCCACGTCGACCACCACTTGGTCTCCGACGCGGTGGGCGCGAACCTCGATCCGCCCCTTTTGGTCGGGAAGCGCATCGACTGCGTTGCGAATAAGGTTCTCGAGGACCCATCCCAGCAGCACGGGCTGGTAGCGCACCTGGGGCAGCGTGGCCGCCACGTCGTAGCGCAACTCAACGCCCTTGGGTAGGCGCTTTTGAAGGTACCCGACACTGTGCTCGACCAGCGGCGCGAGGTCGGCCACCTCACCGGGTTGGTCTGAACCAATTTTTGAGAAGCGGTCGGCGACGGTCTGTAGGCGCTCGAGGTCTTTGCGCACCTCGGCGAGCAGCGGGATCAAATTGGGCTGGGCCGCGGCCTCGTCCTCGAGTACCGTCAGCCAGCCGTAGAGCGCCGACAATGGGGTGCCGAGTTGGTGCGCAGTTTCGCGGGCCATTCCGGTCCACACTTGGTCTTCTTCGGCCCGGCGGGCGCGGTGAAATCCGAAGTACGAAAGCGACAAAAACAGCGCCATGACGCCGAGCAGCACCCGAGGGTACACACGCAGCTGGCCCAGGGTCGTCGACTCGTACTGGTAGATAAACTGGCTCAAGCCCGGAGCGAGTTCGAGCTCAATTGGCGGCGCGTACGCCTTCATCAAATCGGTCCAGTAGGTCGTGTCAGCCGCGGTTGAATCGCCCCACGCCACGTTCCGCGACGAAACCACCCGACCTTGGTCGTCGACGAGCAGCAAAGGAATGGACTCGTTGTCTTCAATAATTTGGGTGGCCAAGGTGAGGTCCACATCGGGCGAAGACTGCACAATATGCTCCACCGCCATCGCCCACCGAGCCACCTCGCGGGCCTCGCGGCGCCTCAGGTTGGACGCCAGCGTTTCGGTGTACCACAGCGTCGCAGCCGCAATGACCAAGGCAAAGAGCAGCAGCCCGGCCTTCCACCGTTGGCGGAGCTGGTACACCGAAACTCTTCGAAATGGGTTGAGCATTTGTAGCGAAGGTAGTACGACCTTTGCACCTCTTTGTTTATGCGATCTCCCGTAGCCTTTCTCTTTGTTCTGGTCCTCTACTTTGCGATGGACCTTTATGTGTACCGCGGCCTGCGCACCCTCGACCCCGCGATCTGGGTCAAGCGCCTCTTTATGGTGGTGCACGGTCTGGGCTACGCCTATGTACTCTATGCCTTCTTCAAGTACGACCCGTCGGCCCCGTCTGATGAGATTCGGCGCGGAATGCAAACGTTTATGATTTGGTTCGTCCTGCTGTACGTTCCCAAACTCCCCATGATCGCCATCTGGCTTGCCGAAGATTTTGTGCGCGGAGGCTTCGCCTTATTTGGCAACGAAGGCTGGCCCGAACGCCGCAAGGCCCTCGGCTGGCTTGCGGTCGCCCTCGG
>CAIJMB010000005.1 GCA_903821715.1 uncultured Flavobacteriales bacterium | reverse complement strand
GTGGGTGAAGACGCCTTTTTGGTATTTAGCGAGCGCGTTCCGGCATCGATGGCCATTCAGTATCCGTGCGTGCGCAACGGCAGCAATCCGCTTGGCAACTGGAAGCTCAAACCCCAGCAATGGAAGAGTAAGGCAAGCCACTTGCTAGTGAGCCTCGAAATGCCCAGTAAGGGTGGCGTCGTGGATTCCGTGTTCATGACCGACGGGGCTAGCTCCACCTTCATTCCGGTGGTATCTCAGGCAGCCGGAACCGTGACCTACCGCATACCCCTGGCGCCGCTTTCTGATGGAATGCACTACTTCTTTACCGATACGCGAGGCAATCCGTGCAGCGGAATCAGCATCGGCACCGCACCCAACCAGTTGACCGTGGACAATAGCGGATTGGCCGGCGGACTGCGTCTGAAGAGCATGGATTACACCACCGGGCTCATCGTAGAGGAGCCCCTGGCCAATGGACGCTCCACGCGCCCCATTGGTTCGGGACAGCACCAAGTGTGGGTTTTGGACGATCAAGGGCGCACCGTGGTAGAGCAGATTATTAAAGGCACGGGTACTACTGGCCAGGCCGCTGCATCGACCCCGCTTGTCTTGCTTGCGCCCAACCCCATTGCGGTGGGCCAGTCCGCCACCCTGCGAATCGAGGACTTGCCCGACCATCGCCCGGTTGCCGTAAACCTAACGGACGCTTCGGGGCGACTTATGAGCACCCAAACGCTAGCGTACCGAAGCGGAATGTCTCTGGAATTGTCAGGGCCAACTCCGGGAATGTACACCGTGACCGTGTACCAAGGATCGCGCAGCTTCAGTCAAAAACTTCTGGTCGTAGGCCAGTAACCCACCAACCCCACCAATAAACCTGTTCTCCATGAATCGTTTCTATGCTGTTACTGACCGCATTGCGGCCTTTTCGCTCATGGCGTTTCTCGCCATCCCCGATCTTTTGGCCACAACCAAGGTCCTCGCCACCCAACCCTGGGAGTCCTCTGCGGACGTTCCTCGGCTATGGGCAGCGGCTCCAGCTTCAGGCAACAGCAAGAGCGTTTCTATGAACGCACCCGCCGCACCCGCGGCGGCCACATTGACCTTTGATGAAGCGCATTCCGCGTTCCTCAATAGTCACCCAAGCGACGCCCTAAACAAACCCAACGACGAAGTCTATCGGTTTGACTTGTCGTCAGACCCAACCCAGAATGTTGCGGTGCGCTTTAGCGCTCAGGGCGGAACATTGGGCATCACCGTCAACGGTGAGCACTACCTGCCGGTCGCAGGCCAGGAGGTCGTGATCGCCAAAGAACTTCTGCGGGAGGGCACCAATACGTTGCTTTTCTCGGCCACCAGCAGCCTACCAACCTCGGTGAACCGCGTGGAAGTGCGGCCCAGCAACAAGGCGGCGAGCCGGGAACTGGTCCTGAGCAGTGCCTCGAGTACCGACTTCTCGGTTTTGGAGGTGAATGCGGGAATGGCCTTTGCGCTTGACCGCGGACAAACGGCCGCCATACCTGTGAGTTTGACCAACGTTACCCGCGGCGCCACGGCCTACCGCAGCCTTGACCGCAACGAATTCGTTCGGGTGCGAATTGGCGTGAACCGCACTTTGGGGGTGAGCAAGCTACGCGAGGCACGCGTCATGTACTTTGACTACCCGAGCCGGAGCTGGAAGGAAGCGCGCGTGCACGCGGTGGACCACGCCGCATTTTCGTTGGAAGCTGAAGTTCCTGGCGGAACAGATTACTTTGCCGCGCTCATCAAATCGCCCGAGATGCCCGAGGCGGCAGCCTTTATGCCGACGGCCATTTCAGACCTTGAGCCCAAGAGTCCGGCCGAAGGCATCACGCTGATCCAACCTCCGACCGCCAACCAGCAGGGAGACGCCAACATCTCCTACCCATTGAGCATTCCCGCGGGCCGTCAAGGGATGACGCCGCAACTTGCGCTGAACTACTCGTCGTCGGGCGGCGAGAGTTGGTGCGGATACGGATGGAGCATCCCGGTGCAGAGCATCAGCGTTGATACCCGATGGGGTGTGCCGACGTTTGACGCCACCCTTCAGAGTGAGGTTTATGTGTTAAATGGCGAGTCGCTCCACGGGACCGATGGAGAAAAGGCAAATCG
>CAIJMB010000004.1 GCA_903821715.1 uncultured Flavobacteriales bacterium | reverse complement strand
TACGTGGCGGCCTTGGGGTCGCTCACGGGGCAGGTGCTGTTCAAGCCCGATCCAATCATAATCCCGAACGCGGGCCAGTGGCCGAGCGAGGTTTTGGCGATGGCCAACCTCGACGCAGCGCGGGTGTGGGTGCTGCCCGATGGGCTTCGGTTCGCTGCCCGGCTCCCGGGCGAGTCCGACAGTGTGGCGGTATGGACAGAGCGTTACTTCGGGGCCGTGGGCGGAACCTTGGACCTCAAACCTATCAGCCATCCATTCACTTACCTGCTCGGGCGGGGCGCTGAGGTGACGGTCCGCGGCGCTTCGCAGGCATGGATTCGCAACGTCTACCCGGGGGTGGATCTCGAGCTTCGCATTGAGTCGGGTCGCCTTAAAACGTGGTGGCACGGCGAAGACCTCGACGGCATCCGCATTGGATTTGAGGGCGCAGTGGCTCGCCGCGGACCCCGAACCCCACCGGTTCTTGAACTTGAGACTGCGGCGGGTTCCGCGCGCATGGAGGCAGCCAAGGCCTTTGACGCCCAAGGACTCGAAGTGAAGGTGCAGTGGCAGCAAACTCCTGAGGGCTGGACCCTGCACGCCCCAGGTGCCCAGCGCATCGATCCGACGTACGTGTTTAGCAGCTTTAGCGGTTCCGTGAGCGACAACTTCGGGTACACCGCGACCTATGACCTTCAGGGGCGCACGTGGCTGGGCGGTGTGGCCTTTGGTGCACAGTATCCGACCTCAAACGGCGTTCAGGCCAACTTTGGCGGGGGTGGGGTCGACATCGCCCTTATGCTGTTCAATCCCACGGGCACAGGAGTCGTTTCGGCGACCTACCTCGGCGGAAGCGCTCAAGAGCAGCCGCATTCGCTGCGCGTGGCCCCCAACGGAGACCTCGTCGTGATGGGGGTGAGCAATTCGCTGAATTTTCCGACGACTGCGACGGCCTACGACACCTCGCTGGCGTCCCAACCCGGTGGAGGTACACTTGGCGGGGGCGGAGTCGTATTTCAGTCACCCACCGATGTAGTGCTGGTTCGACTCAATCCGACGGGTTCGGCGCTGCAGGCCTCGACCTACTATGGACGATTCGGTTATGATGGGCTTCATGACTTGAGCACACCACACTATGGTGACGAGGCGCGTGGCGATCTGTGGGTGGACGCAGGCGGAATCTGGATTGCGACGGCCACCCGCTCCCGTGCATTGGCAACGTGGCCCCTCGATACCTCTAGGGGCGGAACCACCGACGGACTTCTTGCGCACTTTAGCACTGACCTCGACACACTGCGCTGGGCTACCTACGTCGGTGGTCCGGACTTGGACGGATTGACATCGCTGATTCCCACCCCAGGCCCCACGGGCAACCGCCTCGCGGTGCTCGGCTGGACTTCGGGTATGGGGAATCTTTCGGGATCAGGCGTAACCACGGTGCCCAACGGCCAGGCTGAAGCATACTACGCGCTCTTTAATCCGTCCAATGGCCAGTTGCTCGGTCAGACCTATCTCGAACCGCAGTACTGCAATTCCTACGGATTCCTCACTGCGCAAAACCCGTCGGGCGCCTATGCCGCTGTGGGTGATTCGAGCGCGGTGTTGCTCTCGCTGGGCTTGGGTACATTGTGCCAGGGCTCAGGGCCCTACGTTGGGCCGCTCGCGCCCACCCCGGGGCTGTGGCAAAATCCCAACTCAACGCAAATCCTGACCTGGATCAAGGCCGAAGGAGATAGCATCTACCGCACGCAGTACGTAGGCAACGGCCAACTCAACCGGCGCATTTCGCCGACGGCCCTTCAGGTGGACGACTGCGGAACCGCCTACTTCTCGGGCTGGTTCGGCAACCTCAACGGCGGAACCATCACCAATCTCTACACTAGCCCCAATGCCTACCAGTCCACTACCGACGGCAAGGACTTTTACTTCTTGGCCCTGGACCGCCACGGCAACCCCGAATACGCCAGCTACTTTGGCGGCAATGGGGCCGACGAACATGTCGACGGCGGAACCTCGCGCTTCGATCCCAACGGCGTGATCCACCAGGCCATTTGTGCGGGCTGCGGCGGAACCGACAACCTACCCATTTTTCCGAGCAACGCCCACTCTGCGACGAACAATTCACCCAACTGCAACATGGCTGGCGTGCAAATAGCCTTTGAGCTCTTGGCCGCTGCCGCCCAACTCGACCTCAGCGTCGATACCATTTGTGCGGGTGACAGCCTTTACCTCACCGGAACCACCAGCCGCACCGACGTCCTCACCGTGGCATGGGGAGACGGCGTTACCTGGACGGGCCCGCCCAACCCGCTCCCGGGGCACAGCTACGCCGTGCCCGGACCCTATGTACTCACCGTGACAGCACTCGATACCATTTGCCTCACCCAAGCGGTTCAAACGCTTAATCTATGGGTGCTACCTGGTTCCGCAGTGCGAGCAGATGCCCAGCTGAGTTTTGATCCATGTGACCCTGCGCGAAGCATTGCGCTGAGCCCCGGCCCCAATCTCAGTGCAGAGGTTCTGGTGCTCTACGGTGCCAGCGGTTCGGTAGACAGTCTCGTGCCGCCCTTTGCGTGGTCCGGAACCTCATTGGTGAATTCCTACTCAGCCTGGTTAGTGGCCTACGATAACATCTGCGGACAGCGCGACAGTCTTCAGTTTACGGCGGAGTTTCGCCCTGGGCTCACGGTTCCGACCGCCAGCGTCACGGCACCGTTCTGCTTGGACGGTCAGCCGGTGCGGGGCCTTGGCCAGCGCGGCAACTCGACCAATTCCTATTGGCGGATTCCCGGCGGTGGCATCGTTCTAGGTCCAAGTGTTCAATGGCCGGCAACGCAGGCCGGAAACCTCAGTGCGTGGTTCGTCGTGGCGGACACAGTGTGCGGCATCAAGGATTCCGTGCAAGTCACCTATCAAATTTTGGGTGCGGACCTTGACAGTGTGCAGGTTCCGAACGTATTCACGCCCAACGGGGACGGCATCAATGACGCGTTCCAGTTGCGCGGAACCGAGGCCAGCGCCCTCGCCCAGATCAACCTGGTGGTGTACAGTCGCTGGGGTCAAGAGGTCTTTCGAACCAACGACCCCCAATTCGCATGGGACGGTCGCTACCAAGGTCGGGCACTTTCGCCCGGGGTCTACCTCTACCACCTCACGTGGCAAAGCCAGTGCGGTACGGCCGGCGATCAGCACGGGGCGGTCACCCTCAACCAATAAAAAAAGCCACCCAGGCGGGTGGCTCGATTCAATTGCTTGCCTGGCTTAGTGTCCGACCATGTCTTCGGGGCGAACCCAAGCGTCAAACTCTTCAGCCGTGACATAGCCCAGCTTAAGGGCTGCCTCTTTGAGCGTGCTTCCCTCGGCGTGGGCCGTTTTGGCGATTTTGGCCGCCTTGTCGTACCCGATGTGGGTGTTGAGTGCGGTGACCAGCATTAGCGAATTCTCTAAATGGCGCTGAATGATGGGGTAGTTGGGCTCAATTCCGGCGGCGCACTTGTCGGTGAACGACACGCAGGCGTCGCCGATGAGGCGCGCGCTCTGCAGCACGTTGGCAGCAATCAATGGTTTGAACACGTTGAGCTCAAAGTGTCCGGTGGCTCCGCCGAGCGAAACGGCCACGTCGTTCCCGATCACCTGAGCTGCGACCATCGTGAGGGCCTCGGGCTGGGTCGGGTTGACCTTTCCGGGCATGATGCTTGAGCCAGGCTCGTTGTCAGGAATAATGATTTCTCCAATACCTGAACGTGGACCCGAAGACAGCATGCGCACGTCATTCCCAATCTTCATGAGCGAAACCGCAACGCGCTTGAACGCCCCACTGAGCTCGACCATGGCGTCGTGCGCGGCCAAGGCTTCGAACTTATTCGGAGCTGTTTTGAACGGCATTCCCGTAAGCTCGGCAATGTTTGCGGCCACGGCCACGTCGTATCCCTTGGGTGTGTTGAGGCCGGTACCGACGGCGGTTCCGCCCAAGGCCAACTCAGCGACCATTTCGAGCGCGTTGTCGATGGCGCGGATTCCGTTGTCGAGCTGCTGCACGTAGCCGCTGAACTCCTGGCCAAGGGTCAGGGGAGTGGCGTCCATAAAGTGGGTGCGGCCGGTCTTGACTACATTTTTGAATGCGTCCGCTTTGGCAGCCAAGGCGTCGCGCAGGAGGCGGATTCCGGGAACCGTCGTGCGCACCGTCTGAAGGTAGGCGGCAATGTGCATCGCCGTGGGGAAGGTGTCGTTCGAGGACTGCGACTTGTTCACGTCGTCGTTGGGGTGGAGCACCTTGTTCGCGTCCTGCAGGCTGCCGCCGCTCAGCACGTGGCCGCGGTAGGCAATGACCTCGTTGACGTTCATGTTGCTTTGGGTCCCAGAACCGGTCTGCCAAATGACCAGCGGAAACTCAGCGTCGTGCTGGCCCGTGAGGATTTCGTCGCAGACGTTGCCAATGAGTTCGGCCTTTTCGGCGGATAGCACGCCCAAGTCGCGGTTGGTCAAAGCCGCCGCTTTTTTGAGGTAGGCAAAGGCGTGCACGATCTCTTTGGGCATGCTGCCTTCAGGGCCGATTTTAAAGTTGGTACGCGAGCGCTCGGTCTGGGCGCCCCAGTAGGCGGTTGCGGGAACGTGGACTTCGCCCATCGTGTCGCGTTCAATGCGGGTTTGTGTGCTCATGGGGCAAAATTACACCCGACACGGGGCGCAAAGAATTGCTCAGTGTCACTTATCTTTGCCCCACTACGAATTCAACGTACCCTTCAACGCAGCGCACTATGAAATTCCTCGGATTCCTCCTCGCCATCATGATCATTCTGACCGGGTTCAGCATGCTCGTATTCCTCGCCCTGTTCGTAGGGTACTGGCTGACCTTGATTGGTTTGGAGCGCGTAATGCCCGAGCGCATCTACAAGTGGCTCGAGGGGGCGAAGCGCTAGACTTCTCACCAAAGCAACACAAAAGGCGCCCATCGGGCGCCTTTTTTTGTAAACTTAGGTTGCGAACTACACGAAGTCTTCGCCGCGCCGCATCTTGACATCGTGCACGAACTGCTTGATTTCTTGCTCTTTGCTGCGAGGACACACCAAAAGACGGTTTTCACTCAAAATCACGATATAGTCGTGTAATCCGTCGACCACGGCGACCATGTCCTCAGGAATGTGGTAGGTGTTTCCGCTTGCGTCGTACGACAGTACGTGGTTGCCAGCACCGGTGTTTCCGTTCACGTCTGCCGCCCGCTGCTCGTGAACCGCACCCCAGCTGCCCAAGTCCGACCAGCCGAATTCGGCAGGCATTACAAGAACCTGCTTTGCTTTTTCAAGAATTCCGTAGTCGATCGACTCGTTGGGGCACTCTCCGTACATCGAACGTATGAATTCTGCCTCTGAGGCCGTGCCAAAATGCTCCCAGCCTGCACTGAATCCCGCGTACATCTCGGGCATGTGCTTTTCGAAGGCACTCAAAATAGCGTTGGAATTCCACACAAAAATTCCGGCATTCCACAAAAACTCTCCCGTCGCGATGAACTGCTCGGCCATCTCGCGGTTGGGCTTTTCTGTAAACGTCTTCACTGGGTGCACGTCGGGGGCATAGGTGGACTTCTCGGGGCGGAACTGAATGTACCCATAGCCCGTTTCAGGACGAATGGGGTTCATTCCCAGGGTCATTAGCACGTTGTGGGTGCCCGATGTGGCTAGTGCTGAGGTGAGGCGAGCGGTGAATTCCGCTTCATTGGTGACCAAATGGTCGGCGGGTGTGACGACAAAGTTGGCGAGCGGATCGCGTTTTTTGAGCACAAACGCGGCATAAGCGACACAGGGAGCCGTGTTGCGACGGGCGGGTTCGGCCAAAATTCGCTGGCGGTCGAGTTCGGGGAGCTGTACCAAGCAGGTATCGGCATAATCCACGTGCGTCACCACATATATATGGTCGGCCGGAACGACGGACTTCATGCGGCGGAACGTCTGCTGAAGCAGGGTTTCGCCCGTTCCAAGAATATCGAGAAACTGCTTGGGCGTTCGCGAAGTCGAGGTAGGCCAGAATCGCGAACCGACGCCGCCCGCCATAATCACTGCATAATTGTGTTCCATAGCCCAGTGGGTTAGGCCGCAAAGGTAGGGAAGTCCCTAAGGTCGTACCTTTGCCGCCTTGTCCGTTTTCGGTCATTTACGCACCATCCGCATGAAAAACATTGTACTCTTCGGCCCTCCGGGGGCAGGAAAAGGCACACAAAGCGCCCTACTCGTCGATGAATTTGCTTTGGTTCACCTTTCGACGGGTGACATTTTTCGCCGCAACATTCGCGAGGCGACCGAGTTAGGCCGATGGGCTAAGTCCTTTATGGACCAGGGTCAATTGGTTCCGGACGACGTTACCATTGCCATGCTCAAGGATGAATGGACCAAGCATCCTGATGCGGCCGGGTTCATATTTGACGGATTCCCACGCACTTCGGCGCAGGCCGCGGCCCTTGACGAGATCCTTGCGGATGCCGGGACCGGTGTCACTGCGATGATCGGCCTTGAAGTCGACGACGAAGAACTTGTCACTCGTCTCTTGGCACGAGGTGCAACTTCGGGCCGTGCTGACGACGCCAACGAAGAGGTGATTCGCCAGCGTCTTGCGGTGTACACCCGCGAAACCGCGCCGGTTCAGTCCTACTACGAGGCCCAAGGAAAGTACCGGGGCCTCAATGGGGTGGGCAGTATAGAGTCCATTACGGACGAACTGCGCCGCCTTATTCAATCTCTTTAACATACGTACCCGTGGCAGATTCTAATTTTATTGACTACGTCAAGGTCTTCTTGCAGTCCGGCCACGGGGGCGGGGGAAGCCGTCACTTCTTTCGTGCCAAGGGCCTACCCAAAGGAGGTCCGGACGGGGGTGACGGTGGCCGCGGTGGGCACATCATTTTAGAGGCGAATCCGCAAATGTGGACATTAATTCACCTCAAGTACCGAAAGCACATCAAGGCAGAACCTGGCGTCAACGGCAACCGCAATCTGCGCATCGGTGCAAGCGGAGAGGACATCGTCCTGCAGGTTCCGATTGGAACCGTCGTCAAAGATGCCGAAACCCTTGAAGTGCTCTGCGAACTTACCCAGCCTGGCGAACGCCGCGTCTTCCTACCCGGCGGCCGTGGTGGCCGAGGAAACGCATTCTTTAAAAATTCCGTCAACCAAGCCCCCGAACACGCCCAGCCCGGTGAAGAAGGCCGCGAAGGCTGGTTCCTTCTCGAGCTCAAGGTCCTTGCGGACGTAGGTCTGGTCGGATTCCCGAACGCAGGTAAATCCACCCTGCTCAGCGCTGTGAGTGCCGCCAAGCCTGAGATCGCCGACTACCCGTTTACGACCCTCGTGCCCAACCTCGGTGTCGTTGCCCACCGCGACTTCACGTCGTTTGTGATGGCTGACATTCCGGGTTTGATCGAAGGCGCCGCCGAAGGGCGTGGACTCGGCCACCGATTCCTCAAGCACATCGAACGGAACGCTCTCCTGCTGTTCTTGGTTCCGTGTGATGCTCCCGACGTCGTCGAGCAGTACCACATTCTGCTTGGAGAGTTAGAGCGATTCAACCCTGAACTGCTCACGAAGCGCCGCGTACTGGCCATTTCAAAGACCGACATGCTCGATGAAGAGCTGCTCGGCCAATTGCTGGATGGGGTGCGTCCGCGCCTCCCCAAGGATCTGCCGCTGACCACATTTAGTAGTGTCACGGGCCAGGGCCTTGACCACCTCAAAGATTTGCTGTGGGATTCATTGAATCGCTCGATCGACTAGACCGCTCGGTCTTTCTCGACCTCGCTGGCCATGGTGGACCCTGGGCGGACCTACTGTGTACAGCGGTTTCCAATACTTGGGTTGCACTCGCCATCTGGCTCGTCTTATGGGCGGTCCAGCGCCCAAAATTCTCACTCAGTGCCTGGTTTTGGCTTTTGATTACCCTGTTAGCCGCCTTTGCGGCTTCGGATTGGGTCGCCACCTTACTCAAAAACAGTATCGAACGTCCTCGGCCGTGCTGGGCCCTCGAGGGTGAATTTCGCGCTGTGGCCACGTGCCGCGGAGCCTTTGGCTTTGTCTCAGGCCATGCGGCCACCACCTGGGCTTTGCTGACGGTATACGTGGCTTCACGGCCTGGTCGATGGCTCTTGGTGTTGGCAGTGATGTGGGCCTTGGCGGTCCCCTTTTCGCGGGTATACCTCGGCGTGCACTATCCGGGTGACGTGCTGGCCGGCGCACTGCTCGGAATCGCAGTCGGTCGCCTCATTCTCCGCATTCGCCCTCTATCTTCGGGACTATGAATCCGTTTGCCGTAGCCTTGGGCGGAGCCTTCGGCAGCCTTCTTCGCTGGTCATTGACGGTCCTACTCAAGCGCGCAGAGGCCCCGCTACTCACCGCTTCCACCGCCACTCTAGTGGCCAACGTCGCAGCGGCAGCACTACTTGGCTACCTCATGGCGCGGCCCCATCCTGACGCGCGGATTCAGCTTGCACTCGCCACGGGGGTGTGCGGCGGATTCAGTACCATGAGCACCTTTAGTTGGGAAGCCCTACAGTGGGCCAAAACGGGTTCATGGCTGATGGCCTTGGGTTACGTGACGGTAACCTTGGTGCTGAGCATCGGCGCTGCCGCCGCAGCCTACGCCTTAGCGAACAAGTAGCACGACGCCCTGCTGCTCGACGGGGGAATCCCCAAAATCAAGCGTAAACAGCGACCACACGTAGGCACCCTCGGGGCATTCGGCCCCAACGTTGTGCACGCGTCCGTTCCATTCTTCAAGCGCATTTTCACTCCGAAAGACCACGTTGCCCCACCGGTCCATTATGTGAAGGCGGTACTGCGTAATGCCGGTTGCAACGGGCCGAAAGCCCTCGTTCCCGCCGTCTCCGTTCGGCGTAAACGCGGTGGGCGACCACACATTATAGATGGGGTTGACGCGAACCGAGTCTACAAGGGTGTCCCAGCACCCAAACTGATTTACGGCGATGCGGCGCACCACAAAGGTTCCGGTATCGCGGTAGAGGTGCACGACAAAGGCCTCTTGGGCGTAGAGAGACGAATCGCCCATGTCAAACCAGAACTGCTCGTCGGCGTCCACTGAGTCAGCACGCACCTGAACCAAAGGTTGGTAAATCGACACCGTCTTGGGCGCAATCGTCATGCCCAATACCGGCCTTGGATTCACCCGAATAGCCCCCGGAAAGATCTTTTCTACCGTGTCGCGGCAGCCCGTTTCGGTCCACATGCGCACCCGAACGTCGTACAAGCCCGGTACCGTGTAGGTGTGCACGGGAGACTCCACCGTGTCCCCTGAGCCATCTCCGAAATCCCATTCGAAGTAGGTTGTGCGGCGGGCAAATGCCCCCGCATCAAAGACGAGCGTGTAGGGTTCGCAGCCCACCCACGGCCCAATGGCACTGTCGAGTCGGGGTCGCGGATCAACCACCACCGAATCGAGGTAGGATTCGTCGCAGGATTTGGACTGAATGCGCAGGGTGACCGGGTAGGTTCCGGGCTGAAGAAACTGAACGGGAGGCGGGAATTCGCCGGACCAATTTGCCAGTGAAGCGTCGCCCGGAGCCCCAAACGTCCAATCAAACTGTGCGCCGTCAAACCAGGTTCCGAACGCGGTAAACGTGACGGGCTGCTGATCAAAGCATGGGCCGCCGTCGTGCGTAAAACTCGGATTGATGGGCGGGTAGATATGGAACTTAACGCGGTCCGTGTCGGCACAGGGCCAGCCGGGATTGGCCACAAGCGTTACCCAGAATTCACCGGTGTCGCTAAACGTCCAGGTCGGAAATGCGAGGCGAGAGGTGTCATCGCTGCGGCTCGGATCACCAAAATCCCACCAAAATGTTGTTGCATTGATGGACTCGTGAAAAAATGGAACCGTCGCCCCAATGCAAATCTGCTCGGGATCGTCCACTTCTGAAACAATGTCTGCCTTAATAAACGCTTGGCACGAGGTCACATTGAACTGGTAGTCGCGGCGGACGGTGTTCAAAAGCGCCCCGCTTCTCCATTCCTCAACCTCGATAGCGAGCACGAACTGTCCGGTGACATTGAGAAACCCGGTTAAGGTTCCGGTAGTCCCGTTAATACTCAAGGACGGGTTTCCCGGTATGGGATTCGTAGGCGTCGTAGGGTTCAAAAAGGTGATTGGAACATAGGGAGGCGGTGCGGGTGGGCTAGGGGCGGGGGTGTTGAATCCAGTCCCGTTGTTCTTTCCGCCTCCGTGCAGCGGGTTGACGAGTCGGTAGTAGAGCGAGTCGCCGTCGGGTCGGTGGCGATGCTCGGAATCCGAAGGGTCTCTTGGTTGCACAGTACGATGGGTGGCAGGCTGTTCCACTGCGGACTGTTGTTGCACTGGTCCATGGGCGGCACGCGCGCCATCAGCGTCGAGCCCCAGTCGTCGGGAGTGGGTATGTTGCTGATTGTTGCATTGCGGCAGCAGCGCTGCCATGTGATCACGTAGCCGTTCGTGCGCTGCGGGAGCTGTACGACGGTCGTGTAGGTCGCGTACTCTGTGCAGATATTGGGCGGAGCCTGAAGGCAGGGGTTCCCCGTATTGGCGGGCACACCAATCGTCGGCCCCTTGTTTACCTGAAGGTTGTGGATCAGAAGGTTTTGGATTCCGTCGTAAATGCCAATCGATACGGTTGGGTCGAGCTGCGCACCGGTTGAGTTGCAGTCGCGGTACACCACCAGTTTGATCTGGTACTGGTTGTTTCCGAGGCAGGTATAGGTCAGCTCTCCGCCCACCAGGTGGGCAGCCTGAGCTGCAAGCCCCCAAAGGAGCAGCAGTGCTACGGTAAGTGTACGCAGTCGGACCATGGCAGGGTAAACAATCCCTTTCGTGAAAAATACGCCAAATCTTCGGGGTCGGGGCAGATGGCGAGGGCAAAGTCCCCTCCCCATGCGCCTAAGCTCTTCAGCGTCGCGGGAGCGTCGGGAAAGCGGTCCTGCACTTGAGGGGTGGCGATCCACTCCGCCGTGCGTGCTTCAAGCTCTTTGGCGGTCGAGGCCCATTCCTCTGCCGTCTGTCCCGCTGCGAGTTGGTGGCTGAGGCGACTAATGGCTTCAATTTCATCGCGAAGCGGCAGGCGCCTCGCTTTGGCCACCTCGACTTGGCTGTCTTGCTTCGCGCCGAGGTAGACGAGTCCAAAGTGCGCTGTGGGCCAGTGGCCTGACGCTACGTTGTGCCATTCGGCGGAATCTTCGCCCGTCTTGCGGTACATGAGCGCCCCGTCTGCACGGGCACTCGCCACATCGAATCCGGACCCTTTGGATGTGGCAAAGTGGAGCGCCATGGCGTCCACGCCGGTCCACTGCGCGATCAAGTCGGTGAGGGTTGAGGACGATCCCCAGCCCCAACTGCGTTCAAACTCAAGTCGGGTGGTGACGTGCCCGTGGGATGGCACGCTTCCGCCCAAATTCCGCGCTGCTTCGAGCAACTTCGCGAGGTGTGCGTCGGTCAATGCCTCGGCGTCGAGCCACGCATTCCCATGAACATCTAGGGCCGTCCACTTGAGGGGACTGTTGGTGTCTTGAAATTCAAGTGACTGACCCTTTTGAGTCGGAACCGCAAGCGATTCAGCGCCGTGGAGCACCCAGTATTCGCCGCTCAGCAGCAGCTTACCTGCGCTCCACCATCGGCTCATCGCGCGACGCCTTCAGCGGCCGGAACCGGGATTCCGCGCAACCTGCAAAACGCAGCGACCACTTCGGCGTGGTGCGGAACCTTGTCGGCAAAAAACGCCGTCAATTCTGCTTTTTCGGCATCAGTGGCCTCAAGCTGGTTGAGGATGTTGAGCAAGTGCATCTTCATGTGGCCCTTTTGAATGCCCGTGGTCGTGAGCGCCCGAAGTGCCGCAAAATTCTGTGCCAGTCCCGAGGCGGCGATGATGCCCATGAGTTCTTCTGCTCCGGGGTTCCCAAGTGCTTCGAGGGAGAGCTGCACTAAAGGGTGCAGTTTGGTCAGTCCACCGACGGTTCCGAGTGAGAGCGGAACCTCGATCCAAAAACGGAACTCGCCGTTGTCCACGGAGCAGTGCGTAAGTGAGCGGTACTGGCCATCTCGCGAGGCGTAGGTATGGCACGCCGCTTCTACGGCCCTGAAGTCGTTGCCGGTGGCGAGCACGACGGCGTCAATGCCGTTCATGATGCCTTTGTTGTGGGTGGCAGCACGGTACGGTTCCACTTCAGCAATGCGCACCGCACGCTGAAACTTACGGGCAAATTCATGGACGTCGATACCAGAGCCGTCGTCCAAATCTTCGAGGGCGCAGCGGACTTCGGACCGCACAATGCACTCGGGGGTGTAGTTGCTCAAAATGCACATTACTACTTCGAGGTCGCCACTGGCCGTGCCGGCGTCGGTGGCCGCTTCGAGGCGGAGCACCTTGGCCATCTCTTCGAGGCAGGAATTGATGAAGTTAGCCCCCATCGAATCACGGGTTTCAAAGCGGACTTCGAGCTGAAAGTAGTCGTCCATGGCCGTGCGGCGGTTCTTGAGCTCGATGCTCAAGATGCCTCCGCCGCGCGCACGCATGTTGGAGGTAATGCCTTCTGTAGCTGCGAGCAATTCAGGCTGAATGCGCGCGACCAAGGTGGTGAGGGCTGAGGCGTCGCCAGTGAAGGTGAAGTGAATGTGCCCAATTTTGGTCGTCGACAGAACCGTAGAAACGAATCCGCCGCGGTCCATCCAGAACTGTGCGGATTTGGCAGCGGCAGCGACCACTGAACTTTCTTCGATGGCCATCGGAACCGTGTATACCTGACCGTTAATCAAAAAGTTGGGAGCTACCCCCAGCGGCAGAAAGTAGTTGGCGACGGTGTTTTCGATGAATTCATCGTGGCGCTTTTGAACGCTTTCGTCGCCGTGGTTGTACGAAGCGATGAGGGCCTGACCCTGCTCGGGGTTGCTCAGGTGCTGCTCGGTCAGCCAGGTTATTTTGGCGGACTTACTCAACTTCGAAAAGCCACGAATTTGGAGGTTGCTACGCTTCATGTCTAAGGTTTAATGCAAAAGTAACCGCTTATCGACCGAGAGGTTCAACAAAACGCCAAATTCCTGCACCGGTGAAGTAGGCAAGGACGTCTATCGGATCTGCAGTGAAACGAGTGTCAACGTTGGGAATCCATACTTCAAAAGCGACAGCAAGTGCCGCGGTAAAACACGCTACCGCCCACCATGTTAGCATAAAATCAGGTTGAATTCTTCGTGCAAGGATGCTCGGTATTCCTAAAGCCACCGGTACCGTGCACAACGGGTCCAGATGGGAATCTGCCATGGTTAGATGCACGTCTGCCGCAATGAATCCCTGATGCGCCACGAATGCGCCCAAGGCAATCAGGGCCAGCGGGTTTATACCGCTACCCAGTATGCCATCCAGGCTATGGCGCCACCCACGGCGAGCACCATCCAATTCAGTGCCTTGCCGGTGTTGATGATGCTTCGCTTCCATGTGGGGATCTTGGGGTCAGTATTCCATTGCATCGCAGGCATTTCAAATGCTTTAAATCGTTCCGGATTGCCTTGGTTGGCAAAGGTGCTGTGTACGTTGCGCGGAGTGCCGCACGAGGGGCAGCCAGTTGGGTCCTCGCCCCAATCGCCGCAGTGGGTGCATTTTAGCTGGGTAGCCATGCGCCAAAGGTACGCTTCGCCAAAGGCTCAGAAGTAAAAAAGCCCCACAGAAAACTGAGGGGCTTTGCGATTTTGGTGGTTCGGGGCGGAATCGAACCGTCGACACATGGATTTTCAGTCCATTGCTCTACCAACTGAGCTACCGAACCAAAATCGGGAGCGCAAAGGTAATGCGCAAATTCGAAATACCTTTGCTTCACTCCCATGATTTCTGTAGACGCCGGCAACACACGCATCAAAGTATTGATTTTCAATCAAGACGGAAGTGTTCAACACCAGCAAACCTGGCCACGTGCAGCGCAAGTAGATTGTGAAGCGTGGCTTAATACGCGTGACGACTCAATTTTTATTTGCGATTCCGCGGGGTGGCATTGGAACATTGGAACAGTCGTCACTTCTCGGGCGAACTGGAGTTTTGCAGTAGATTATTCAGAATCCGTGGGGGTGGACCGCCTTGCGGCGATCGAAGGAGCCCGGACGCATTACCCTGATCTGCCATTACTTCTCATTTCACTCGGAACCTGCCTAACCTACAGCTACCTCGCGCAAGACGGCCGCTTTCAAGGCGGATCGATAGCCCCTGGGTGGTCCAGTCGGCTGAAGGCGATGCACAAGCACACCGGGAGCCTCCCGGATCTGGAGGCGATTGTTGAACTCGGTTCCGACCCCCGAACCCACACGACGGCACAAAGCATGCGCCGAGGTGCGGCGCAAGGGATGGTGGACGAAATCAACGCAGAAATCGAACGCTTCGAAAGAATTAATCCAAATTTAACTGTCCTCGTCACGGGTGGAGATGGCCCAACTTTTGTCAATCATTTGAAAAAGGGCATCTTTGCCGACGAAAATTGGGTTGCCAGAGGACTCTGGGCCCTTGCACAAGAATGAATACGCCACGCTTCCTCACTGCCCTAATGCTCGCTACGGTCCTGAGCTTGAGTGCACAACAGCAGTCCGTCAGTCCGTACTCACTGTTCGGAACGGGCTGGTTCGCCGCCCAAGCCAACGCTTACCAGCAACTTCTTGGCGGCGCGAGTTCCGCAGACCGCAATCCGTGGTACGTCAATCCGGACCAACCTGCAGCCCTTTCGGCGCTTAAATACACCACGCTGGACCTCGGGGGCCAGTGGTCTGGAATTCGTCAATCCAATGCAAGTAAAATTGTGCTCAATCAGACAGGCGGCTTCAATCATTTCGGAATTGGCGTCCCTCTCGGTAAGGGTATGGCCTTGGCAGGCTCACTGCGCCCGTACACCTCAGTGGGCTACGACCTTCAAACAGGCGGAACAGATTCATCTTTTGGTGACTGGTACCGCCGCTACACGGGTCGCGGAGGCTTGAACGCCACTGCGATTTCGTGGTCGTGGATGCCCATTAAATACATCTCGATGGGTGCGACTACTCGCTACCTATTCGGTACGGCCGAGCGCAGCAATAAACTCTACTTCACCAATGCCCGCTACGACTACGTTGGAGAGGTGGAGCACGTCTCGGTAAGCGACTGGCGCTGGCAGTTTGGTGGCCAACTTATTCTGCCGTTTGGCGATCAAGAGGTTACCGCCGGAATTCAGTACGAACCCACCGCCTCACTTCAGGCTACGCAAGATTACAGCCTTTACAGTTTCAATACGAACGCTGCGGGAACCGAACTTCCGCTGGATACCGTGCAATCTCGAGCGGCTACATCGGGTAGTATTGTGCTTGGTTCGCGTCTTGGATACGGATTGAGGTGGGTGCGGAACCGCAAGAATGCCATGCTGCCCGCATGGTCGCTTGCCGTACACTACGAGCAAATTAATTTGGAACAGCAACGGGATTTTGGTTCAGTAGTTCCTGGGGCCTACCAACAGCCGACATCGACGTGGGTAGCGAACGCCTCGGTGGTTCCGATGCTTGCCTTTTCGAACCGACGTCTGACGTCCTATTGGAGTCAGATTCAGTACATCGCCGCGTTTCGCAGCGACCGATTTGGACTGGTGCTCAATGGTACCGAAGTCACCGGATGGAACGCCAACTTTGGGTTGGCAATGCCGGTTGGTGGACGTAGTTTTATTCCTGGAGACGTTAAAGTTTCGACGCTACACCTCGGGCTGAGTGCCGGGCAATTGGGTAGTATCCAAAATGGTCTCGTCCGTGAACAATATCTTCGCGCCTTCGTTGGCGTTACACTGAACGACCAGTGGTTCATGAAAGCTAAATTCCGTTGATTATGAAGCGTATCATCTTTTCTCTATTCTTAGCAGTTGGCCTCGTTCCCAGCTTTGCTCAAGCCAAGTGGGGTAAATCTCAAACTGACTCATTGGTCTGCTTTGAGAAGTACAATGAATTTGGATCGCTCTACAATACGAAGGCCTACGCAGAAGCTTACGAGCCATGGAAAGTGGTTTATGAAACGTGCCCCTCAGCAACAGATGTCGTCTACCGATTTGCTCCCAAAATCATTGAGGCTAAAATCAAAGCCACGACCGACCCAGCCGCTAAAGAGGCACTGATTCGTCTGCTTCTTTCAAGCTACGACAAGCGCAATACGTACTTTCCTGGTAAGGAAGCCGAAGTTCTTGCTCAAAAAGCGGATGATTTTTGGACCTACTATCCCGATAGCGCCAAAAAGGCCTACGAAATGTACAAGGTGGCCTTTAATCTCGATCCCAAAGCCATACAACCATCGTACTTGAACAACTACTTCAATGTGGTAATCAAGCTGTACAAGGATGAGGTCCTGAAGTCAGAGGGTCTTCTTGACGGATTCAACGACGTGGCTGAAGCCATTGAACTTCAGTCCAACGATCGCAACGTACTTATTGCAGAACTTACGGCAAAAGACACAACTGGTACCATTACCGAGCGAGAGAAGCGCTCATTGGATATCAATGTGAAGTTGCTGGCTCAGTCCGAAAAGTTGGTAGCCAACATCGAAAAAGGTATTGCTCCCTTGCTCACTTGTGATCGCTTGACGTTGATCTACAGTGATTCCACATTTGCCCTCAACAAGAACGACAAATCGTGGTTGATTCGCGCAGTAAAGATGCTCTCGAAAGAGCGTCAGGACACGTCGGGTGCCACCGACTGCACAGACAATCCGGTGTACTTCAAGGCGGCTTCTGCGTTGTACGCACTTGAACCTTCTGCTCAGGCAGCTCGCTCTATGGGCCAATTGAGTGTGAAGAATGGTAAGTGGGCAGACGCCAAGAAGTATTTTGAGGACGCCATTCGCCAGGAAGTTGACCCTAAGAAGCGGGCAAAGGATTGGATGAAGATTGCCTACGTCAGCGACAAATTGGGGCAGTCTTCAGAAGCGAAGCGCGCATGCCTTGAGTCAGCCAAGCAGAATTCTGAGTCAGGTGAGCCCTTCTTGTACCTTGCTTCGCTGTATGCTCAAGCGGCGGGCACATGCGGAAGCAATGCATTTGAAAAGAATGCGGTGTACTGGGCGGCGATCAACATGGCCAATCGTGCGGCTTCCGTTCAGCCTGACCTTGCACCGCGCGCCGAGAAGCTGGCGGCTGCCTTCCGCAAGGGAGTGCCCGACAAGTCGATTGCCTTCCAATTCGGATTCAAAGACGGAGATACCTACACCGTCGGATGTTGGATTAACGAGCGCGTGGTTGTCCGCTACTAAATTCGGGCTAATTCTGGCGGTGGGCGTCGTCGTGGCTTCGTGCCGCAACGACGCCCACGACGTTCAGCGCGTTCGTGCCCAACCACAGGGTCCGGCCACTATTCAATATGGTATTTCTGTAGTGTACGCTGATACGAGCGAGGTGCAATGGAAGCTTCAATCCGACCGTTGGGAAGAGGAACGAACGGCCAACAACCCCACGAGAGAACTCTTCAGTGGTAACGTTCGAGCAAGCCAATGGGTTGGTAAGCGTGCTACGGGAACCGAAATGATAGCCGACCGAATCATACGGGACGTCAAAGAGCGAGTTTGGGAACTCCAGGGCAATGTCCTAATCCGCACAGGGGATCGTAAAACATTGCGAACTCAATCCCTTTTTTGGAATCGGGAAGAGGGTAGAGTCTATGGCGATAGCTGGGTTGAAATTCGCGAAGAGGGTCAAACCTTAAGTGGCACCGGCTTCGAGGCCCAGGACGACCTATCGACCTACAGCATTTTTGAAGTGTCCGGCAGCGCGGACAGAAATTAAAAGGTAATTTTGAACCATGAAGCCAGCTCGCAGCCTTAGAACAATGGAGTGGATGTATTATGTCGTCGCCGTACTCTCGGCGGAATCTGCGTGGTCTTTGCGCACAAGCGATCCAACACGTGCGCTCTTATTCGTTGGTTTTGTGATTCTTGCATTGGGCATGGCCTACTGGCGCCGACGCCAACGGATTCGGAGTAGCCAAGAATCCCAATCATGAGTGCCATCATCCTTTTGGTGGCGCTGGTCGCATCGGCGTTCTTTTCTGGGTCTGAGATTGCGTTTTTGTCGGCCAATCGCCTTCAACTTGAAATTGACCTCAAGCGCAAAACGATTCCGTTTTGGGTGACGCATTGGATGCAGCATCCTCAGCGCTTTATCGTCACGATGCTCGTTGGTAACACGCTTGCGCTCGTAGTGGTTGGAGCCCAAACATCTCAACTCCTTCATCCGTTCCTGCTTAAGTTTATGCAGGTTCCGCTCGCGGTACTTACGGAAACGCTCGTTTCTACCATTGTCGTATTGTTCTTAGCAGAGTACATCCCTAAGGCGCTCTTTCGTGAGCAAGCCAACGCTGCGTTTAAGTGGGTTGTGGTTCCTTCTGGAATTTTCTATATTCTTTTCTGGCCAATCACATGGCTCTTGGGTCACTTTAGTGCCTTCATTTTGAGACGATTGGGTGCTGATCCACAGTCAGCTCCGTCTGCACGGGTATTTGGACTATCGGACCTCAACCATTTGGTAGATGAAGCGAGCCAACAGCACATTCAAGAACCTGAAGTTGAGTTGTTTCGCAATGCGCTCGACTTTGCAGAGGTCAAGGTGCGCTCGTGTATGGTTCCTCGACCTGAAATTGTCGCGGTGCCGTTGAGCATCAGTCTTGAGGACCTCAAGTCCACGTTTGTAGCGACGGGCTACAGTCGATTAGTTGTGTACCGCGAGAGTTTGGACGATGCCTTTGCGTATGTGCATCAGTTTGAACTGTTCAAGCAGCCTAAGAGCCTGCGAAGTGTGCTCACGCCATTGTCGTTTGTACCTGAAGCGATGAATGCTCAAGATGTCTTTCATCAATTGATTCGCGAAAAGCGAAGCATGGCCCTTGTTGTCGATGATTTGGGCGACTTAGTCGGAATACTAACCCTCGAAGACATCATCGAAGAATTGTTCGGTGAAATTGACGACGAACACGATCAAGACAGCCTAGTGGAGCAAGTGCTCGGTGAGGATGAATACCGCCTGGATGCACGACTTGAGGTTGATTACCTCAACGATGCATATGGATTTGAGTGGCCTGAGTCCGAACGATTTACCACCCTGGGGGGATTAATCACGGACCTTGGAGGCAAGTTGCCCGAGCCCGGAGAGGTTGTAGTTGTCGGCCCTTGGCGGCTTGAAGTTGAAAGTATGGAAGCACAGCGCGTCAAACAGGTTCGCGTGCGGCGCGATGACTAAATAAGTGCGTCGCCAACCGGTTGCTAATTTGTATATTCGCGACCTTATTTACACAAGGTATGGGACTTTTTGAAGCTATTCGCAGCCGCTCAGGCTTAGTCGTGTCAGTAATCGGTATTTCGCTGATTGCCTTTATTTTGACAGACTTTTTAACCTCAGGAAACGTGCTTTTTCAAGGCGACAAAGACGCCGTCGGACGCATTGATGGCACGAAAATATCCTACATCGAGTTTAACAAAGATGTAGAAGAGCTTCGCCAAAATCCACAATATGCTCAAGCATCTCCGCTCCAAATCAGTGAAATGGTGTGGAACAACCTCCTCAATGAAAAGCTATTGGTCGAACCCATGGCAGAATTGGGATTTGTGGTGACCGACGAGGAGTTACGTCGTGTAATCGAGTTGAACCCTTCAGTTCAGCAAATGCCAGGTCTTCAAGATCCGAGCACCGGCGCCTTTCGCCCTGACTTATTGCGCAGTGCACTTCAAAACTTGCGCGACCAGCGCGAGCAGTCTCCTGAAGCTGCTGCCCAGTACGAAAGTTGGGTAGCGTTTGAGAATGACATCAAGAACCAAAGCCTTAGCAACAAAATTTACGATGCGGTTTCTGCGGGAATGAGAATGCCCCTATCTCTTCAGAACGCACTCAATTCGCGGAATAACCGCCAAATTCAACTCGAAATTGCCTCCATGTCGGTATCTGAAGTCTCTGACAGCAGTGTCGAGGCTACCGACGCCGACTACAAAGCGGTGTACGCTGAGTACCAATCGAGTTTCAAGCTTACCAAGCCCGTTCGCGATGGCTTCGTGGCGGACTTTCCTCTTATTCCAAGCGATGAAGATTTGGCCAAGGTGAAACTCGAATTGAGCACGTTAGCTTCGGACTTCGGTGCTTCTTCGGACGACAGTGCCTTCGCTGCAGCGAACAGTGACGTTTTTTCAACCCCAAGTCTACGTCCAGAGTCTACGCTTAATCCCACAATCCTTGAGGCGATTCAAGGTATGTCCGTGGGCTTTGTCGGTGGACCTATTCAAGATGGCGATTCCTACCGACTCGTAAAGGTGATGAGCCGAGCTTCGCTACCTGATTCGGTTCGCGCAAAACATATCTTGATTGGTTACGCCGGTTCGGAACGTTCAAGTGCCCAGCGCAGTTACCAAGATGCGAAGAAACTAGCCGATAGCCTGCTCACTGCAATCAAGGGAGGAGCGTCCTTTGCCGCTGCCAGCGAAGCGTTGAGCAGTGACGTAGTGGCAGCATCTAAGGGTGGTGACCTGGGCTGGTTCAAACCAGGAATGATGACGCCAGCATTCGAGCAGTTCTGTTTTGAGCGCCGCACCGGAAGCTTTGATATGGTAGAGACCGAGTTTGGATTTCACCTCGTAGAGGTTACGGGTCAAAAGGGTTCGCGTCCAGCTGTTCGTTTGGCCGAGATTGTTCGCCGTATTGACGTGAGTCCGGTGACCGAGCAAAAGATCTACGCTCAGGCTAGTGCCCTAGCCAAGGCCATCCAAGAGGGCAAAGAGCCCCAAGCTGCTGCGGCCCAACTTGGAGTTTCAATGCTTCCTGCTCGCAATGTGACTGCAACCGATGCTTCTGTAATGGGGCTTTCGGACGGTCGCGAAGTGGTCCGTTGGATGTTCAACGAAGACCGTGAGGTTGGCGACGTGAGTGTCGTGAACAATAACTATAAGTCCTACTCGGTCGTGTACGTGACTGGGGCCTTTGAAGAGGGTTACAAGCCTCTTGATGCGGTTAAGGATGACCTTAAGGCACTTGCTCTGAATCGCGCCAAGGTTCGCGTGCTGGCCGACCGGATGGCTAAGACCAAACAACTTAACTGGGCTCCAGCTAACGTCACTCTTGCCTCGCCATTCTTGACCAACGGACGTGAGCCCAAAGTAGTTGGTATGGCTGCCGGAAGCAAAGTTGGAACTCAGTCAGAGATCATCGAGGGCAGCAATGGAGTCTACCGATTTAAAGTGGTAAATACCTTTAATTCTGCGGCCAATTTGACTGCTGCCGACATGGCTGCCGAGAACAATCGTTTAGCTGGCAATGCTCAGCGAATGCTGCTTCAATCGTTGTTGGGATCCGCGAAGGTTAGCGACAACCGCGGTCTGTTCTACTAGACGGCGAAAAGCCCTTAGAGGCTTTCCCAGCGGTACGCGTCCCAGCGCAAGAACACAAACACCATTAGGCTGAATGCCCAGAGGGATGAGCCTCCGTAGCTAAAGAACGGCAGCGGAATCCCGATAACGGGCATCATACCCAGTGTCATTCCAATGTTTACTGTGAAGTGAACAAATAAAATGCTTGCTACAGCCAGTCCATAGTACATTCCAAAGGCGTGCTTTTGACGTTGGGCCAGCAGCGTGATGCGAATAATGAGTCCAGCGAACGCACCGAGCACGATGAGGGACCCAATAAAGCCCCATTCTTCGCCCACGGTACAAAAAATGTAGTCAGTGGTTTGTTCCGGAACAAATCGCAATCGGGTTTGGGTTCCGTTCATGTAGCCTTTTCCAAATAATCCACCAGAGCCAATGGCAATGAGTGATTGTGCGGTTTGGTAGCCCGCGGCACTAGGGTCGTCTACTTGACCTAAAAGGAGTTTGATGCGAATTTGCTGGTGCGGCTTAAGTACCTGATCAAAGACTTGCTGTACCGCCCCAGACCAAAGCAAAGCACCGAGCCCCAACCAAATAGCGGGATGCTTTACAAACCGCACAAAATTTAGACGGGTACGGATTCGCGTCGCGGCGAGACTTAAGACCACGGTTCCGCCAATGATCCAATGTACGGTAGATGGGGTGAGGGCTAGTGAGAGAATCGAGAGGGCTACCACACCCAACGCACCGAAGAGGTAGAATCCAGGAAGGCCAGCGAAGTAAAACACCAGCAAGAACGACGCAAAAACTAAGGCTGAACCTGCATCAGGTTGCAAGAGAATGAGGAGCATGGGCAGCGCCACAACGGCCATAGGAAGCCACCGAGACCGCCATGCCTTAAGGCCGTCAGGACTTCTTCCAAGGACACGGGCAAGAACAAGCGCCGTTCCGAGTTTGGCAAATTCCGATGGTTGAAGGCCAAAAGATCCGAGACTCAGCCATGATTTGTTGCCTCCGCGTTCGACTCCAACGGCCAGTACGGCAAGCAGTAGAACAATGGATAGGGCGTAAACAACCCATGAAAGCACTTCAAATAGGCGTGCATCCGACAAAAGAACCAAAAGCACCAGCACCCCCGCAAGGCCAATGAAGCTCAATTGCTTTCCAGCCTCGTTGGACCAACTCCAGGCCCAGGTATCGTCCATTGGACTTACTGTGGCAAAAATATTAATCCAACCGAATAGGACTAAAAATGCGACAAGTCCCACACTGAGTTGGTCAAGTTTACCTACAAGTGGATCAGTGGTAGTTTGTCGCTGCATCAGTACGGGGGTAGTTCGGTTTCCACTTGGTTGACTCGGTACTCGCCAGTTAAGCTGCCTTCAACCATTCTCCGATAGAGATCGGGACGTGTAATTGTGTCATTGAGGTAGGATTCCATCATCAAACTGGCGATGGGGGCGGCCCAACGCGATCCCCAGTACCCATTTTCAACAATAATTGCAAGTGCAATTTGGGGCTTGTCCAGGGGCGCAAACGCAGTGAAAATTGAGTGGTCTTGACCGTGCGGATTTTGAGCGGTACCGGTCTTTCCCGCCATGAGAAGACCTTCGAGGCGAGAGGCGCGTGCAGTACCGGATTCAAATACATCGTTCATTCCTGCGATAATTACCTCAAAGTTCTGAGGGTCAATCGTGGTGCGATGTACTTTAGAGAATTCCGGATTGGGATTGGGCGTGCCGTCAATACTTCGCACAAGGTGCGGCCGAATCCACCAGCCGCGGTTGGCGACAGCAGCGGCCATGTTCGCGAGTTGGATGGGCGTCACGAGGAGCTCACCCTGGCCTATTGCCAGCGAAATCACAGTTGGAGATTTCCAGCGGTCCGTGCGGTACACCTTGTTAAAGTATTCCCCAGTCGGAACAAATCCTTTGCGACCTGTGGGCAGGTCAACACCCAAAAAGTCCCCGAGTCCAAAACTTTTCACGTGATCACTCCACGCATCAATTCCAAGGCTTGCTGTAGGGTACTTGTCCAGTACTCGCTTGAAAATCTGGCAATGGTAGTTGTTACAGCTCTTGGCAATGGAACCACGCAAATCAAGAGTGCCGGCTTTGCAGTGGCATCCTACGTGAAGTGAGCCAAAATGGTATCCATCGATACAAGTGTACTGGGTTTCCTCTTGGACTACCCCTTCTTGAAGGGCAATTAGTGCATTCAAGATCTTAAATGGCGATCCTGGAGGGTACTCTGCCAAAACGGCGCGGTCGTACAAGGGTTTATTCACCGAATCCCGATACAAAATGGTATAGTTGCGCGAACGGTAACGCCCCACGAGGGCATTGGGGTCATAGGCGGGTGATGAAACCAACGCAAGAATTTCGCCAGTAGAGGGCTCGATGGCCACAATACTTCCTCGTTTGCCGCGCATCAACTCTTCAGCTAAGGCCTGAAGTTCGGCGTCCAAGGTTAGCTGAAGTTCTGCACCCATTGCGGGTTGCTCGTCGTATCGCCCCTTTGCAAAGGATCCCACGTCGCGGTTTCGATTGTCGACGGTGATGTAGCGCTTACCGGCGATTCCTCGTAGTTCCGTTTCATAGGAAGCTTCAATTCCCGAAATACCGAGGTAGTCGCCAAGGTCGTACTCTGGGTGACGCGTCATCAGGTAATCGTTTACCTCGCCCACATAACCCATTACGTTTCCGCCAATGGGCATCGGGTATTTGCGAAAGCTGCGCTTGCGGAGTTGTACTCCCTCAAACATTGCTATTTGCTCTTGAATTGATGCGTAATCTTTGACAGTGAGCCCTCTGAGAATAGCAAATGGGCGGTACCGACCCTGGATCAAAGCCTTTTTGAGCTGCTTGCGAATTGAAGCCAAGGGTTCTCCGAGCACCCGGGCGAGTGCAACAGTATCAAGATTGCTGAGTCGGCTGGCGATAACTTCGACGTCAAAAGCGATTTGGTTGGTAGCGAGGACTGTTCCGTTGCGGTCCCGCATTAAGCCACGCGGAGCATAAATCTTCTCTATTCGCTGCGCATTGTTTGCGGCGTCGAGGGTGTAGCGCGTATCGATTAGCTGGATGTTGATCAGGCGAAGTATAAAAAGTACGAGTACCGCGAGCACTCCGATGGGCAGAATTCGACTCCGATTCATCCCACTTGGGATTTAGGAATAAACCAAGCCACCGCAGTGGACAATGCCGCACTTACCAACAGGTTGAGAATGCTTCGTCCAAGTACGAGACTTAAAATATGGGTTCCGTGGCTAGCCCACACAAAAAGCCACAAGTGGTGAATTCCCATTGTGAGGAGCACCAACGTCGTCCATTTGCCAAGCCCAAGATCTTGGGGAGCAAAGGAAAGCTGTTCTTCGGCCGCACGGGGTACAATCCCGTTAAGAATCCAAGGGCGAACATATGCGAGAAGGGAACTAGCCATAAGGTGCAGCCCACCGCTGCCTTCATGTAGGTCAATGCCCAAGCCAATCACAGCGCTGATGGCCACTAGGCCGAGTCGATTGAAGTTAGCTGGTGCCAGAACCAGTATGAGTGGATACAAATAGGGACTTAAATAACCGCCTACTTCTATTTGACTCAATAAAAATATTTGGGCGAGGAGTACCCAAAATGAAAAAACGATCCAAGGTCCGGGTCGGGTCATGGTTCAATACTATCTCGTTCGGGTAAGTGCAAATTAACCGCGGCAAGCACTACTTGCTGACGTTGTAGGTCAGCAGCTAGTCGAACTGTGGCAGTAAGCGTGAACTGCAGGCTGTCTACGGTGACCGATTCAACGGTTCCTACGAGCCAACCCGCAGGGAAGACACTAGAGCGTGCATCCGTAACAATGCGATCGCCGGGTTTGAGTTCAGCTTCTATGGCAACGTCAACAAAATCTGCCGTTCTCGGGTTGGATCCGTTCCATTGTATGGTCCCGAAGTGGCCGGTGCGCTCTGCTGAAGCAGAGATTCGCATACTCGGGTGGCTAAGCGGGCGAACGCGAGCGTAATGGGGCGTGCACTCGTACGCAATGCCAATAATTCCGCTCGAACCCAATACGGCGAATGGCGGCGTCAATCCCGCATTGGACCCAATATCAATGATGCCCCACGGCTCGGCAGATCGGTGTTCAATAAAAATTAAGCTCCCTGGAGTATAGGCAAAGCCACCCTCTTGGTAGGTCGCAGCGGTGGACGAGTCCAGTGCAATGCTGCTTTTGATTTGTGCAATTTCGGCGATGAGTTGCTTGTTTTTGTCTTCAAGAGCCAGGTACGACTCCCATCCGTGCAACCAACCACGCCATTGAGCTTGGCGTTCAAGGACATTTGCCCAAAAAATACTTTCATGGGCCAATGAACGGGCGTACGTCAAGCTTAGTCCCAAAACTTGGAATACCAACAAGCTCAGAACGATGCGGTAGCGAACAAAAAACCGCAGAATGTTCTGCATGGCTTAGCGCATCAAAAGCGTACGGTACTTCTCGAGATTTTTCAGCGCAATGCCGGTTCCGCGAACGACGGCGCGAAGGGGATCCTCTGCCACGTAGACGGGTAGATCCGTTTTTGTCGAAATACGCTGGTCCAAACCGCGAAGAAGTGAGCCGCCTCCAGCCATGTAAATCCCCGAGTTGTAGATGTCGGCTGAAAGTTCGGGTGGAGTAAGGGACAAGGCTTCCATTACGGCGTCCTCGATGCGCGTAAGGGACTTGTCCAATGCACGAGCGATTTCTTTGTACGAAATATCGACTTGCTTCGGCTTGCCAGAAATCAAGTCACGCCCTTGTACGCTCATGTCATCTGGCGGCGAAGGCAAGTTTTCTAAAGCTGCGCCTACGTTGATTTTGATAAGTTCCGCCGTTCGGTCTCCCACGAAAAGGTTGTGCTGCGTTCGCATGTAGTAGGCGATGTCGTTGGTAAACACATCTCCGGCTACTTTGATGGACTTATCACATACAATTCCGCCTAATGCCAAAACGGCAATTTCGGTGGTACCACCACCGATGTCGATGATCATATTGCCTTTGGGCTCAAGGACGTCTACACCGATTCCAATCGCTGCGGCCATGGGCTCGTGGATGAGGTAGACTTCTTTGGCGTTGGCGTGTTCTGCGGAATCGCGCACTGCGCGCTTTTCAACTTCGGTAATTCCACTTGGAATACAAATGACCATCCGCAACGACGGGGCAAACCAGTTGTTCTTCAACGCCGGAATACTCTTGATCATTTCGCGAATCATGTGCTCTGAAGCCACAAAGTCCGCAATGACTCCGTCTTTCAAAGGTCGAACGGTACGAATGTTCTCGTGCGTTTTTCCGTGCATTTGCATGGCCTCGTGACCAATGGCCAGAATGGCATTAGTACTCCGGTCCAAAGCAACGATGGACGGTGCGTCCACTACCACTTTGTCGTTGTGGATGATCAACGTATTCGCCGTACCGAGGTCGATGGCGATGTCGTAGGTGAGGAAGTCAAATAGACCCATTCGGGGATTAGTGTTTGAAGTGTCGGAAACCGGTCATTACCATGGCCACGCCGTGCTCGTTGCAGTACTGAACGCTCAAATCATCCTTGACGCTTCCGCCCGGTTGGATGACCGCGGTAATACCTGCTAAGTACGCAATTTCGACGCAATCAGGGAAGGGAAAAAATGCATCAGACGCCATTACGGCTCCGTCAAGTGAAAGTCCAAAGGACTGTGCCTTGTGAATAGCCTGTTGAAGGGCATCTACACGCGATGTTTGGCCTGTACCCGCGGCCAAGAGCTGACGGTTTTTAACTAGTACAATGGTATTGCTCTTGGTGTGCTTGCCAATTGCCGAAGCGTAGAGCATGTCGGCCACTTGTTCGGGGGTCGGAACCACATTCGTTACGACGCTCAAGTCTTCAGCTGCGTCAGTATGGTGGTCGCGTTCCTGAATGAGCACGCCATTGAGTACCCAGCGTACGCGGAAGTGTGTGCTCGCTTCGGGCTTCACCTTCACCAAGATGCGGTTCTTTTTCGACTGAAGTACTTCGAGGGCTTCATCGCTATAGCTCGGGGCCAGTAGCACTTCAAAAAAGAGCGAGTTCATTGCCTCTGCAGTCGCGAGGTCCACAGGTTGGTTGCATGCGATCACACCGCCGAAGGCAGAAACGGGATCAGCGGATAGTGCGTCGTTCCACGCTTCGAGGACGGTTGGGCGGCTTGCCATCCCGCACGCGTTGTTGTGCTTGATGATGGCGACCGTAGCATCGTGGCCTTCGCTGACAAAATCAAGAGCCGCTTCGACGTCAAGTAGGTTGTTGTAGCTGAGCTCTTTGCCGTGAATTTGCTCAAGGCGGCTCGTGAGGTCGCCGACGTACCACGCCTTTTGGTGCGGATTCTCACCGTAGCGAAGGCTGCGGCGGCTACCCATCAACGTCGGGAAGGGGTGGTCTTGGCCAAGGGTCCACGAAGCAATGTGGGCATCGTAGTTCTGGCTGGTCTGAAAGGCAGCGCCGGCAAATGCTTTGCGCTGCTCGCGGGTCAAGGTTCCGCCTTGGGACTGAAGGAGTTCGAGCACTTCGGCGTACTGAGCGCGCGAACTCACAATCCAGCAGTGGTCGAAATTTTTCGCTGCGGCACGGATCAGCGAAATCCCGCCGATGTCAATCTTCTCGATGATGTCTTCTTCAGATGCCCCTGAGGCTACGGTGTCCTCAAAAGGGTAGAGGTCGACGATCACCATATCAAAACTGGGAATCCCAAAGCGCTCTACGGTGTCCTGGTCGTCTTTGCGGTCCCGGCGCCAAAGGATTCCGCCAAAGACCATAGGGTGCAGCGTTTTAACGCGACCATCAAGGATACTTGGAAATCCCGTAACTGTCTCCACGGCCGTTACCGGAACGCCTAAACTCTCGATGAATGATTGGGTTCCGCCCGTACTGTACATTTTCACCCCAAGCTTATGAAGGTGCTGTACAATTGGCTCGAGGCCGTCTTTGTGAAAAACTGAAATAAGGGCGGATTGAACCTGCTGCACGTCGAACTGAAAATTGGGTCAAGAAAGGTTGCAAAAGTACGGCGAACATGGCATGAACTTTGACTAAATTGCCCCCGTGCGCCACCTATTTTTTCTAATTTGGGAATCTACCCGTTTGGCGTGGTCAGCCATGACTGCGAACATCCTTCGTACCGTCCTTTCACTCCTCGGAATTGCGGTCGGAATTTTCTCCATTATCTCAGTGTATGCGGTGGTGGATAGCCTTGAGCGCAGTATTCGCTCGAGCGTACAGGGCCTCGGTTCTGACGTAGTGTACGTCCAAAAGTGGCCCTGGGGCGGGGGTGGAGGCGAGTACGAATGGTGGAAGTACTTCCAGCGCCCTGAAGTTGGCTACTTCGACTACCAACGTCTTGAAGAGTTTGGGGTTCGGGGTTCCGATGCGATTGTGCTTTTGAACGGAACCACCACCACGGTGAGCGCCGGCAACTCCAACGTGGAGCAAACCGAAATCAGGGGAATCACGTACGACTACTCCCAGCTGAATAAACTTGGTTTTGTCGGTGGGCGCTACTTTACCGAACGCGAATTGCGCAGTGGTCTGCCGTACTGCATTGTCGGAGCTGATATCGCTGAGGGTTTGGCCTCAAGCGCGCAGCTCGTCGGCACCAGCATTCGGATTCTCGGTCGCGATTTTCAAGTGATTGGAGTCCTTGAGCGCGAGGGCAGTTCATTGGTTGGTGAAACCCACGATGCCCGAGTACTGGTACCTGCCCGTTGGGTGGTGGCGAATGTGGGTGATGAGATGGGTGGATCGGCCATTCAGGTTCGTGCCGCGTCCGGAACCTCTGTGGCTGAGCTCAAAGAAAATGTGCGTCTTGTCATGCGAAAGATTCGTCGTCAACCCCCTTCAGAAGATGACTCTTTTGCACTCAATGAGTCCTCCACCTTGAGTTCGGGACTTGATCAAATGTTCGGTGTAATTGGTCTTGCGGGGACGGTCATCGGCGGATTCAGCATCCTCGTCGGGGGCTTTGGAATCGCCAACATCATGTTTGTAAGTGTTCGCGAGCGCACAGGTCAAATTGGTGTTCAAAAGGCTTTGGGTGCGACCCGCGGCTTCATCCTCGCCCAGTTCTTGCTTGAAAGTGTGCTTTTGAGCCTCGTAGGCGGAATTATTGGTTTGACCTTTGCTGGTATCTTGATTGCGGTCGGTGCGGCGGTTTCGGATTTTGAACTCGCGGTGTCGTTTCAAAACATAGTCACGGGAATTGGCTTGTCTGCCTTGATTGGCCTCATCGCGGGATACGCCCCCGCAGAAATGGCCGCGCGCCTCGACCCAGTCGAGGCAATTCGGTTCAACCAATAGTTGCCGCTTCGGGCATAGTCCCGATTGCATGGGCTATGCTCTCGAGTAGTCGATGGTCCTCTGAGCCAAATGGGTTCAAAAAGTGACTGTCGATATCAATCTGGCCAATGAGACGCGTGCCATGAAAGATAGGAACCACCAATTCTGACTTAGTTTCCATCGAGCATGCTAAGTAATTGTCTTGGGCCCACACATCGGGAACCTCAAAAGACTCCCCGCTCACTGCAACTTGTCCGCAGATTCCGCGACCATACGGGATCCGAGTATGCTCCGTTTCTGCTCCTGAAAACGGTCCCAAATAGAGCATCTGTTCGGCCTCGTTCATCCAGTAAATGCCAACCCATTGGTAGTGATTGACGCGCTCTTTAAGTACGTTGCAGGCGGAGCCAATCCCGCTCCATCCCTCAGAATAAAGGACGTGAAGCACTTCTTCACTGATACTGTTCCAATTCATAACGCAACGAAATAAGACCACAACTTCGGTCCAAGGATCAATAGACCCACCACCGCGGCTGCAATTGCTGCGATGAGGACCGATGCGGCGGCAAAATCCTTTGCATCCCGAATGAGTGGGTCATACTCCGTGCTAACGCGGTCGCCCAGTCGTTCCAATGCAGAGTTCGCATACTCTGCGGCAAACACAAAGCCGATAGTCAATACAAGGATTGCCCATTCGATAGTTGAAACATTGAGCGCTAATCCCATAGCAATGACTGTGATCGCCGCGGCGCTGTGTACTTTGAAGTGCAATTCAGAACGCCAAGCAATAAGGAGCCCGCGAAATGCCACGTAGAACGCTCGTACCATTCAACGAAGGTACCTGCTCGCGTTCGTTCGCCCAAGTCCATCGCGGGAACATTCCGAACTACTCCATCAGCCTGCGAACGTGAACAGAATAGGGAAGGTTATATCTTTGTTAGATATCTGTCACGTACATGCTCATGAATCTCCGCATCCGTATTCTCACCGCGTTCATTGCAGGAGTCTTATCAACTCCATCCTTGTTTGGTCAATCACTGTCGCTTGTTCAAACTCCTAACCTTTCGAAATGCACCGGTGATACACTTCGGCTTGATTTAGGAATTACCGGAAACGCCCTCGCCGCAACCAATAGGTTGCGTGTATGGATTGCCCCTGGAATGCCTAGTTCATTCACCGTGGCCAACTCTGACACACTTCCGATCACTGAATTTCAATCTTATTTGCCCTTACCCGTGGGAACCGATACAAATTCCGTCGGATCCAAGTACATCTGGGTGGTCATTCCAGAGTCTATTACCGCAAGTGGTTTCTATTCGATCACGGTAAAAAGTTCGAATCCGTCGTTGTGGAGTGATACCATTCAAATGATTGTGAACGTAAGTCCTCCTGCAGTAATTACTTCTATTTCAGGAGGGTTTAATAATCTCCATACGGGTGTTCAGGATTGGGGATTTTGTGCCAATGATACCGTAACCCTTTTTGCCAACAGCGGCCAGAATGGTTATCAGTGGTTTAAAGACGGTACGTTGATGCCGGGTCAAACGAGCGATTCGCTACTTGTGTTCAATTCGGGTACCTACACGGTAGAGGTAAGTAATGGTGTGTGCACCAAAACCACCGAAGACACCATTGTCAATCTTTTTCAGCCCAGCACCACGGTCATTCACAAGCCGGGAACAATGCAGACGATAGAGGTTTTGGACAAGAATTCGCTCATCGACTCTGTTGGTTTTTGCGATACCGAGTTCATTCAACTTCAGGGTCCTAATTCATCTTCTGCAGGAACTTCGGTACTGTACCAGTGGCTCCGTGATTCGATTGGACTCTTTGGGCAAACATTTGTGGTGCCCGTTAAAAATGCCAAACAAGTAAGCTTGAGTACCAATGAAGGTGGGGTATACTACCTAGAGACTGTATGGCTTCCTGGGGGTTGTCCTGACACGAGTGATGCATTTTGGCTGTTTGTTGACTCCATTCCCGACACAGAGATACAGGCCGTAGCGTGGCCGGGTCAGACTACTGCGGCGCTCACTATTTGCGAAAATGACTCGACCCAACTCGCAGCCATCGTATCCCAAAGTTCATGGGAATTCCAGTGGCAAGTTCGATTCCCTGCGGGTAGTGGCAACTGGACATCAATCCCGAATGAGACATCCGACAAGCTCACCGTGTCAACTGCGATTGTATCAGGAAGTGCAGAGTACCGTCTCATTATCGACAACGATTACTGTACCCACACGACGAGTGAACTACTTGTTACCGTGGTGAAGCTACCCACGATTGCAGTAGCACCCGCAGATTCCTTAGCGCTATGTGCTGGAGATTCGGTGCTCGTAGGTGTTACAGGCAGTAGCACGAGCTATTTGTGGACCTTCCCAGGTGGAAGCTACAGCGGCGCATCATTTTACGCCAAAACACCTGGAGTGTATGTTGTGGCCGGAACCAATTCAAACGGTTGTATAAACTACGACACGCTTGAAGTCTTCTATTTTACGGTAAACGCCAACGCGGGTCCCGACCAAACGGTTCTTCCAGGTTCGACCGTACAGCTCAATGCGACTGGCGGATTTTTGTACTACTGGTACGCCGACGTTCCAACCTACTTCAGCGATACGTACAACCCCAATGCTCAGACGGTTCCGACCCAAGACACAACGATGTACGTGGTTGAAGTGCTCAATTCATACGGTTGCTTCGACACTGATACAATGTTCGTCTACACGTTTGACCCTGCCACACTCGTTCCGGACCTCAGTAATGTGATGAACGTGATTACGCCCAATGGTGATGGATACAATGATGTATTTGACCTCAGTGAGCTCGTTCGCGCTGACAGTTGTGACCTCTTAGTACTTGACCGTTGGGGTGCCCAAGTCTTTGAACAAAAGCGCTATACTTCAGGCTGGGATGGTTCGACCCAAGGCGGAGATCCACTTCCCGACGGAACCTACTACTACTTGCTTGTGTGCGACGACATTATCCGCTTCCGCGGAGCCATTACCGTAGTTCGTCCTTAACCTTTTACGCTCCATTTTTATGAAGAAGATTATTCTCTTTTCTGCAGTACTCGGTTGTTCGGGCACGATCGCGGCCCAGCAGCTCCCGCTGTACAGCCATTTATTTTTCGCTCAAGCAATGGTGAACCCCGCCAAAAGCGGAGCCGCAGGTTTCAGCGAGCTCGTTACGATGCACCGCCAGCAGTGGCAGGGCATGGAGGGTGCGCCCGAAACTTCAGCGTTGCTGTTTAATGGAGCAACGAACAAAGAGCGCGTTGGCTACTCAGTGTACGCCTTTACTGATGCCACCGATATTGTGCGTCGTTCAGGTATCTATGGTCACTATGCGTACCACGCTCAACTGTCTGAAAATGCAATTTTGAGCTTTGGTTTGGGGGCAGGTTATGTGAACAATACGTTCGACATGGCGAGCATTCGCGTGAAAAACGAGGGTGATCCTTTTCTGTTTCCGTCCAACACGAACGGTTCACTCGACCTCAATGCGGGTATCAACCTCAAGGTTGAAAACTTTCAAATGGGTGTTGCCGTTCCGCAGTTGCTTCAGCCCACTGTATCATACTCAAATAACTACGACGGCCCGGTGGCCTTCCATTTGATTCGTCACTACGTGGTTCAGACT
>CAIJMB010000003.1 GCA_903821715.1 uncultured Flavobacteriales bacterium | reverse complement strand
CATGGCGGCCTGGGTAGCCCAGCACCGCGGAGCTCGGCACCACGCTTGGGCATACCGGATTCGCGGCACCTCCCATCTCGAAGAACGAAGCCACGACGCAGGAGAACCTAACCATAGTGCGGGCACGCCTATTCTCCATGCCCTACAGTCGTTTGAGGTACAGGACGTCGGCGCCGTGGTCACCCGATACTTCGGGGGCATAAAGCTGGGTGTAGGCGGACTAATCTCCGCATACCGCGGTGCGGCAGAGGACGGCCTTAAGCAATCAGACCGGGTACTTCGCCACCCGGAGGCCTTTGCCGAACTAGAGCTTCCGTACGAACTATTGGGGCGAATGGAGGCCGATACGACCGACCCTCGGATTCGATGGGTCGCACGTGATTTTGGAACAGCTGTAACCCTTAGAGTGGCCGTTTGGGCCGAAGCTCAGCACGAATGGGAAGCACACTGGAACCAGTGCTATCCCCTTAAATGGAAGTGGCTTACAGGCCAATTACAGAGCTAATTGCCTCTGCAAACTGAGGCGCTTTGCTGCCTAAATAGGTCAGTTCCGCAATCGGAAGTTCCAAGACCACCGAATCTTCGGTGAAGACAACCTCCCAGTGACGTCCTTCATTCATTCGGGCGCCGCGAAGTGACAAAATCGAGGGTGCACTAAAGTGTTCTTCGTGTCGGGGTTCCGTGCGGAGCAAAACCCCACCGCGCGTAAGGACGTACACCACTTCACGTTCGCCTTCATGGGGCAAAATGTCGAGTGACTCGTAAACTCCAAGGCGAATGTGCGAAGCAAGAGCCGTCCGCTGGTCCGCCGACAGGGTGTCAAACGGCTCAACGCGCTGAAGTTCTTCGGCCATGCGCTGAACAGCAATGTCCAAGGTCATAGGTTAAAGTATAGGGTACTTAAAGGTACGCTTTTTTACGAACCCCAAACCAATGCAATTGCGAGCGCTACATACAGCACAAAGTAGAGCACATACTTGGCTTGAAGAGCCTCCCCAAACCGGATCCGAAATGCCGAAATATTGATGAGCACATTGAAGTTGGTGAGAATGCTGTGCACAATCACCCCACCCCACCAAAGGGCAGCGCCAGAAAGCGCTTGTCCGACAGAGCTTAAAGCCGACTGTTCGGCCATATTCCGCCACATTACACGGTCATTCCAACGTCCATTCGGCCGAATAATGGCCCAAAGTACAGCCAAGATCACGACACCCCATTCGGTAGATACAAGGGTTCGCCAGAATCCGAATTGATGAATTGCGATTCCGTACAACGGAAAGTAAGTGCCCCAAATAATGCCCACGAGAAATGGGAGGAAGCGCAAGGCACCTCGCTGACGGACCCACAAACCGCGATCCCGCCACAAAATGGCAATTTGTGCAGTAAGCAGAGCGACAATAACTGTTAAGCGAAGAGGTGAAATCAATTCACCGAGCATCCAGCCGACGGCCACCGCAACCATGAGGTGAAGGCTGCCTCCAAAAAACACCAATTGCGCAGGCATGGAACGTATGCTCAACGTGAATAGGACGAGACCTAATCCACCAAAAATTCCAAGGCCTAAGAGCATCAAAGAGTTCGAATCCAAGACCTCGTAGGTAGAACCCAAGCCATCAGGAGCGATAATCGCCGTTCCGAGGTGTACTAAGACAATGACCATCACTGAGCGCAGAAGCACAAATCGCTGCGGATACTCGGTCATTCCCGGGCTACGCCAAAGGGTATTTGCGCGACCAAATAGCAGCAGGCTCAGCGTTTCAGCGAGCACGGCTAAAGTGAGTAAAAGTGACGGAGAATCTAAAGGGTACATAACGTGTACCGTACTTATGTTTGTGGAATGCTCGCCAAAGGTACTGAGGTTAACCTCGACGCACTCCGACTCGAAATTCAACGAAGGTTTGGGCGCCCCATTCGAACGAAAACAGACTGCCAGCACCTAGAGGAACGGCTCTACGAAGAACTAGGAAGTATGGTGTCGTACAATACGTTACGACGGTTTTTTGGCCTCATACCAGGCGGGAACCCACGAGGTGCCGTGCTTGACATTTTAAGCACGTACTGCGGGTTTGCAACCTTCAGTGATTTCACATTTGACGTACACAGATTTCAGTTTTACTACGACTGGACGCAGACCATTGACCGCGACCATTGGCCAGAACAGGATCGCGATGCACTTTTAGCTCGGATTGCCAAGGAGGATTTTAACGCCCAGACCATTTTTTTATGGGTCTTGTTTAAACTCACAACTCAGGCACCCGTTACGGACTGGTTCTATTGGTTAGACCACCCTGTATGGGATGATGGCGAGCTTACGAAAGCCCAACTGGTTTTTTTCTCGAATAGTATGGCCGACGAGTTTCGCACACGGCTTGCGCATAAAAAT
>CAIJMB010000002.1 GCA_903821715.1 uncultured Flavobacteriales bacterium | reverse complement strand
TCAATATGACTCCCAGTATGGACTGCGTTTGAATCCTTTAGAGCGAACCACAGTGGCTCTCGATCGAAACGATCGTGAAGTCTATGCAGCAGAGCCTGAGGCTAGCGTTGTTCCGACTCTCGAACCACAGGGTTTCGCCAACTCACCCATGGACTATTCGATACAGGGATCGATCGAACTTCCGTTTAGTATTCAAGCGTTTCAAACTGAATCAACAGTTGGGCAAACGTTTGCTACCGAGGCAATGGACGCTGCCAACGTTCAAATCGTCACTCATGATGCGAACGAATCGGCCGACCACGAAAGGCTTAAACAACCCGAACGCAGCATGCTTACGGCTTGGATCATGTGGGGCGTCCCGGTACTACTGATGCTTACCGGAGCCGGATTTTTACTGAATTTTGGCCTTCACTGGTACTACCTCGGCAAGAATCGCCGTGCAAATACGGCCACGTTTATTTGGGCGCTCACCGTTGCCGCATCTGTGATTGTGTGGTTCCTGAACTCCCTGCACCTCGGAATCTTGGCCTTTTTAGTTGGACTTGTAGTCCTTTTACCGCTACTCGTAATCCAGTTAATTCGCGTGATCAAGGATGCGATCCTTTTAAATAAGATTGCCACAAAGAAAACGCGTCGTGAAGCGCGCCGTCAGGATCCCAAAGCTTAAGCAATGAAGTCCAAATTACTTTTAATCGCAGCAGTCGCTGCAGGAACATCTTGTTCCATAGGTTTTGATTCACAGTACGGCTTGCGCATTGAACCACAACGAGTTCGAAGTTCGGGTATCCCGGCTCCAAACACAACCGAATCAGCGTCGTTCGAAGCAGCACCTGGAGCACCGTTCATAGAGGCGTGGAGCGTCGAGGCTCCCAGCACCCACGAAATTCGTATCGATGGCCCGAACGAGTTTGAGGTGCTACCCACACAGACCGAATCCGTTCACGTTGAGCGTGCAGAACTTCATTCAACCGCATCAAATGAAATAGAGTCGAGGGCAGACGAGCCAGCAACCGCGGACGCAACACGTGAATCCATTCCATATTGGGTTGAAGGACTCCTCGGAATACTACTTGCGTTGGTGGCCATAGCACTACTCGCAGGCTCCTTTTTTGCACTGCTCATGGGTGTGTTGAGTTTTGGCTTTGGTGACATCGCCTTGGGGTGGATCCTTATTGGCGGAGCCATTGTGGCATTCATCTTAGGTTGGATTCTCTTAGTCTACGCGGGACCGATGCTCCCTGAACTACCACCATTTTTGTTCCGAATTCCGTTCTTTTAAGGATCATTCACTGCATTTAACCGCCCAAACGAAGCGAATTACATTTCATCGCACCACGGTGCTGAACTGCATTCATTTTTACACGTTCTTTAGGTGATGGATCCGTTTTACCCAATTGAAGTATTTAGCACCGTGTGGTGGTGGGGCTGGGCCTACTTTGGCGCCTACTCGCTGTTCTTGATGCTGATGGCTCGGGCCAACGACAACCTGCGCCTGTGGACCGAGCGCATCCTGGGCTACAGCCTTATGGCGCTCTACCTCGGGGTTCACCTTCACCAAGTCTCCAACGGCGTGTGGAGCCTGTCGACCTCGCTCCCCGGCCACTTGTGCTCGATCAGCTTCTTGCTCGCGGTCATTTACCTGACCACTGGCAGCACCAAAGTCTTGCTGCCCCTCACCTTTTGGGGCATCACGGGCGGAGCGCACGCGCTGATTACCCCCGGCAGTCCGTTGGGCGACCATCCGCTCTACCTCATCGAATTTTGGGTGCAGCACACCACGATCGTGCTGGTTCCGCTCTACGCGCTTCGCAGCGGAGCCTGGCTCATCCCCGCCCGCGCCTGGGTCAAGGCGTTCTGGGGCAACCAATTCTTGCTGGTTCCGATTTTTGTACTCAACCGCGTCGCCGGAGCCAACTACCAATTCCTACTCGCTCCCCCGGCCGTCAACAATCCCCTACTCATTGGCCCTTGGCCGTGGTACTTGGTCGGAATCGACGCCCTCATGCTCGGCCACTACTGGCTGATTCAGAAGTGGTTGGGTAAGCGAAGCTAAAGCTTCGCGTTGCTGGTTTCTTGCTACTTGTTCTTTGCTGGATTCCGAAACCGGTACAGGTAGCGCGCCGCGAGGGCGGCGTGGGGTTGCCAGCGTTCCACGAGGCGGTCGATGCGGTCGGCGTATTCGGATTCGCTGTAGCCGTAGAGTTCGCACACGGCTTTGCGGATTTGGTAGTCTTCGCGCGGAAAGATTTCGGGCCGACCCAACGTAAACAATAGAATCATTTGGGCCGACCACAGGCCGAGGCCGGGGACTTCGGTGAGGCGGCGAATGACTTCGTCGTCGGGCATGGCGGTCCAGTCGAGCTCAGGCCAGCGGTCGCGGCGGGCGACGTCGCGCAGCGCCTTCCACGCGTCGGATTTTTGGTACGACAACTTGAGGGCGAGCACGACGTCTT
>CAIJMB010000001.1 GCA_903821715.1 uncultured Flavobacteriales bacterium | reverse complement strand
GTACGCGTCGTGCTTGAATAAGGTCAAGACCTTGGACGATTTAATTCAAGAGCACCAGCCCAACGTTGAACCACGGGATCTGCTCTTTCTCAAAGAATTCATGCTTTGGGCGCTCGCCGAACAGCAGCAGCTGGGCAAGGATCGCCTACAGAACGGATTCCAGTTCAACGAATTTCTGTAGTACCGCAAAGGGCGGCATTGGTCGCGCCTCGGGCGCGGTAGCGGGTGCTTGACCCTCGAGGGGCTATTCCTCGAACCGGGACTTGAACCCACCGTTTCGGCGTGGGCTTCCGTCGCCAGAACCTGAACCCGAAGCGGATCCCGATCCAGATCCCGAACGCTTGGGCCCGCGTCCACGTCCGCGATGGCGGTTGCGTCCCGCTTTGCGTTCGGCCTCATCTCGGCCCTTGGCCTTGAGGTAGCGGTAGCGAAAAATGACAGCTTGGCCAAAAATGCTTAGCCCGGCGTTGAATGCGACGAGACCTACGGTTCCGACCAAAAAATAGGCCTGCTGCGTGGACTTTAAAAGGATGGCTTCGCCGACGATTGAAAGGCCAAGGCCGACGAGAATTAGGCCTGAAATGGCGAATAGGAGCCAGCTGCGGCGAAGTTGAACGGTCTGTTTCACAAGGGTGAAGCTACAAAAATTCCGCTAGACTAGGGAAGCATGAGTGGGCTGGGATCGCCAGAGATCGCATACATCATCAGACCAGAAAGCCACCCGCCATAGGTTCCGAGGGCATATCCGAGAACGGCCAGCAGGACACCTACGGGGGCCAACGACGGGTGAAAGGCGGCGGCGGCGACAGGTGCCGAAGCGGCTCCACCAATGTTGGCCTTGGATCCGACGGCCAAGAAGAAGAAAGGAGCCCGGATGAGACGTGCGACAAGAACTAAGATGAGTACATGGATGGTCATCCATAGGGCGCCCACCCCAATCAAGCCAGGTTGGCTGAGGGCCTCCATTAGGTCCATCTTCATTCCAATGCTTCCGACAAGAATGTAGATGAAGACCGAACCCCAACGGCTTGCGCCCACACCTTCGAGGTTACGAGCAGGGGTTAAAGAAAGCAAAAGCCCAAGGGTCGTTGCAATGATCACAATCCAAAAGAAGTCGCTGGTGAAGCTGAAGTTGGCCGTATACGGGGCGTGTTCGGTAAACCAGGGGGCTAAAAAGTCTCCTGCTGCATGACTGATGGCCACCGCGCCAAAGGCTACTCCCAAAATTTTCATGGCGTCAGCCAGGGTCGGAATCTTGGCGGTGCGCTTGAGGAAGTCCTCCATTTTTTCTTGGAGATCTTTGACCGAACGGTTGTCGGCCTTGAGCCACGCATCGACCCGGTCTGATTTGGCTGCCCCGAGAAGAATGACGGCCATCCAGATTTCGGCGACTACAACGTCGACGGTGATCATGGCAGAGTAGATGGACTCGCTGGGTTTGAATACCTCATAGAGCGCGGCCTGGTTGGCTCCGCCGCCAATCCAAGACCCTGCGATTGTTGAAAATCCGCGCCAAACAGCTTCAGCGCCCACTCCGCCAACAGTTTCAGGAGAAATCCAAGAAACGATAAGTAATGCCAGTGGACCCCCAATGATGACACTGAACGTTGCCGTGAAAAACATGATCAATGCTTTTGGACCTAAACCGATCACAGCCTTGAGGTCAATGCTTATAGTCAGCAAGACCAGCGAAGCGGGGAGTAAGTACCGCGACGCGATGAAGTAAATATTCGTGTCTTTTGGAACCAACCCCGTGTTCGTGAGCAGCGACGGCACGAAGTAGCATAGCAGCAGCGCCGGAACGATGCTAAAGAATTTCTTGAATCGGGGCTCGCTCGCGGCCCAGAAAATGGAGCCAAGTATGGCCATGAGGAGACCAAAAACGACGGCTTCGTTGGTGATGAGTGCAGTGTGTTCCATGTTCGGGGGCCAAATCTAGGGCTAAGTTGCGCTTCCACGAAGGTTGTGCTACCTTACCCCCATGAAGAACATATTCTTGGGGAGCCTCGTACTCGCAACTTCATTGGCCTCAGCGCAAAGCGTGATGACCCCCGAACTACTCTGGTCGCTCGGCCGTGTGAGCCTCGACGATGCTGCTTCGAGCGGATGGGTTGCCTACGGTGTGACGCGCTACGACCTCGAGGCCAATAAGGGCAACCGCGACCTCTTTTTAGTGAATGCGGCGACCGGCGAAACGCGCAGCCTTGCTGCGGACCCCGGGTCGGAGCTAAGCGCCACCTTTGTCAAAGGCGGAACCCGCGTGGCGTACGTGCACCAAGGCAAACTCAAGTCACGCGCCCTTGATGGCAGCGACGTGCGGGTGCACTTGGATATTCCGGGCGGGGCCAGCGATGTCAAGTTCCGAGAACTGTCCAACGGCCAATGGATTGTGGCATTTGTGACGCGTGAAAAGCTCGACCAAACTCCGCTCGAGCGCCACCCCGAAGCGCCAAAGGCCAACTACGCCGTGTTTGACGATCTGATGTACCGCCACTGGGACAGCTGGACCGACTACCACTACAACCACGTGGCGTTTGCGCACGTAGTTCCCGACGCACCCAATCCGGCCACGGAGTACACCGACATTCTCAAGGGCGTACGCGGCCATGCGCCGCTGCCTCCGTTTGGCGGAGCCGAGTCCTTTGACATCAGCCCCGATGGGTCATTTATCGTGTATTCAGCCAAGCTGGCCACTGGTAAGGAGTTCGCGCTGCACACCGATTCGAAGCTCTACCGCTACGACGTGGCTACGTCGAAGACTACGGAGCTTCCGGGCCTGAGCGGCTACGACGGAAACCCGCGCATTTCGCCCGACGGCAAGACGCTGGCCTTTACGGCAATGCCCACCGACGGCTTTGAATCCGACGTCAACCAGCTCCACCTGCTCGACCTCAGCACGCTGGGCGCGCAGCCTCGCCGTATCGACGTAGCAGGCGAGTACGTCAACGACCTGAAGTGGGTGGGGCCCACAAGTATGGTTCTGAACGTGACCCAAGAGGCGTCCAACCAGCTGATCCGCCTTGAGCTCAAGGGGGCGAAGGCCACGGTGACGCCCTTGACCTCGGGCGACTTCGACTTTGGCGGCTTTGATTATGCGGGCAAGATCCTGGTGGCCGAGCGCATGGACCAGAACCAGGCCAACGAGCTCTACACACTGGGCGGCAAAGCCCCGGTGGCTCTGACCCACGTCAATGACGCCGACTATGCCAAGATTGCGCGCGGCACGGTTGAGAAGCGCTGGATTCCGACCAGCGACGGCAAAAAAATGCTGACGTGGGTGATGTACCCGCCGAATTTTGACCCTGCAAAGAAGTACCCAGCCCTGCTGTACTGCCAAGGAGGCCCGCAGAGCACGGTGAGCGCGTTCTACAGCTTTCGGTGGAACTTTCAGGTGATGGCAGCCCAGGGCTATATCGTCGTCGCACCGAACCGCCGCGGAGTTCCAGGCTTTGGCCGCGAATGGAACGAGCAGATCTCAGGCGACTGGGGCGGGCAAGCGATGAAGGACTACCTCGCGGCAATTGACGCGGTGTCTGCCGAGCCCTACGTCGACGCCGCGCGCCTCGGCGCCGTGGGTGCCAGCTATGGCGGCTACAGCGTTTACCAGCTCGCGGGCATTCACGAGGGCCGCTTCAAAGCGCTGATTTCGCACTGCGGACTCTTCAACATGGACAGCTGGTACGGCACCACCGAGGAGCTGTTTTTTGCCAACCACGACTTGGGCGGATCCTTCTGGGACCAGCCCCAATCCAAGTCCTACGGCGAATTCAATCCTAAAAACCACGTGGACAAGTGGACCGCCCCGCTCCTCGTGATTCACGGGGGCAACGACTTTAGGGTTCCGCTCAACCAAGGCATGGAGGCGTATCAAGCGGCTCAGCTGCGCGGAATTCCGTCTCGATTTCTATACTTCCCCGAAGAAGGCCACTGGGTTATGAACCCACAGAACGCGCTGGTGTGGCAGCACGAATTTTTTAACTGGCTCAACGAATGGCTCAAACCATGAACAAAACACGACTGACTTTCTGGATTGCCACCGGCATCATTTTTCTATTTGAAGGCGTGATGCCCGCTCTCACTGGCCATACCGAAATGGCCAAGGCTGGGGTGGCCCACCTTGGGTACCCTGACTACTTTCGGGTGTTTCTCAACATCATGAAGGTGGCCGGAGCCCTTGTGCTCATCGTTCCGATGGCACCTGCACGCTTGAAAGAATGGGCCTATGCCGGCTTCACATTTTCACTGTTGGCGGCGACCTTCAGCCACTACATGGTGGACGGGCCTGATGCGCAAACGTTTTTTCCGCTAGTAATCCTCGGAATTTTGATGACGTCCTACGTCACGTTCCGCCAAGGGGCGCTCGCGCCCAAGGTTTAGTGCGACGCTGCGTACAAAAATTTGAGGATTAGCTCCTGGCCGGACTCGTCAATAGCGACGGTTCCGGCTTCTTTATTGGCCATAGGTACCATTTTTGGAACCCATTTCGCCCACTGCGCTTCAGTGTGTGAGTTTGGCGCGAAGGCGGGGTGGCAGCGCCCGCAGTTTGCAGCATACAATGCTTGTCCGGTCGTGAAATCCGCCATACTGTACCCGGGGTATTTCGCTTGGGCCGCGGTCAAATTGATGGCAGACGTGCTTTTGGCGGATCCGCACGCGGCTAGAAGTGAAACTACGGCAATGGTGATGGCAGTGGTGAAAAGGTAACGGGTGGTCATGGTATGGCTTTGTTTACTAGGGTGAAGATAGCCCAGATTACAAATCCGTTACCAACGCGTACATTCGTTTACTATGGATGTAGTCCACGCCCTTTCGGGTCCGCGAAATGTTTCGACAGCCCTGATGTACAGCTTTGCCCAGCGGCCGGGCTGGTCGGTGGTCGACGAGCCCTTTTATGCGGCCTACTTGGCGCGAACGGGCGCGGACCATCCCGGACGTGCGGACGTTTTAGCGAGCCAGCCTAAGGACCCAGCCGAAGTTTGGGTTCAGCTCGCGGGGTGCCCCGAACCGGTGTACCTCAAAAACATGGCGCACCACATGGACGGCGTAGACCTCAACCCCGCGGCGGGCTGGAAGCACATTCTGTGGATTCGAAGTCCCCGCAAAGTCATCGCTTCGTTTGCCAAGGTGGTTCCGGACGTGCAGCTGCGCGACGTGGCCCTGCGCGAGCAGCTCGAAGCACTTAACCAGCTGCAATCCCTGGGGTCCCAGTACGTGGTGGTCGACTCGGACCAACTCCTGCGAGATCCCGAACGGGGGTTTCGCGCCGTATGCGCTGCGTTGGACCTTGAATTTCGATCGGAACAGCTGTCTTGGCCAGCGGGCCCCAAGCCCTACGACGGGGTGTGGGCTCCGCACTGGTATGCTCAAGTACACCAGTCCACCGGCTTTGGCCTGGCGTCTCCTGAACCCCCGCGCATGGCTGAGCATCTCGAGGCTTTGGCCGAAGAGGTGGCCCCACTTTATGCGCGCTTGGCTAACCAGTCGCACCCCATCGATTAAATTCGCTTCAAATGCTTCAAACGTTTAATCCCCAAAATGCCAACCTTCAGGTTTGGGTCGGCGACCGCCTCTGGCCACGCGACCAGGCAAAAGTGAGTGTATTTGATTCCGCCGTTCAAGGTGGCGACGCGGTGTGGGAGGGCCTTCGGGTCTATACCAACGGAATCTTTGCCCTGGACTACCACCTCGATCGACTTTTTGCTTCGGCCCACGCGATGGCCTTCTCTAACGTTCCGACGCGGGACGAAGTCCGTTCCGCCATCTTTCAAACGCTTGAAGCGAATGGAATGCGCGGTGACAGCCACATTCGGCTAACCCTGACGCGCGGCGAGAAGATTACCTCAGGAATGGATCCGCGCCTCAACCAAAAGGGCTGCACACTTATTGTGCTGGCGGAGTGGAAGAAGCCCGTATACGACAACGCCGCGGGTGTGCGCATCGTGACGTCGGCGATTCGCCGCAACAGTCCGCAGTTTGTAGATTCAAAAATCCACCACAACAACCTCATTAACAACATCTTGGCAAAGATTCAGGCCAACGTCGCAGGGGCCGACGACGCCCTGATGCTCGACGAGCGCGGATTTGTGGCCGAGATGAACGGAACCAACATCTTCATGATCCGGGGTGGTCACCTGCTCACACCGCACGCGACCAACTGCCTTCCGGGCATCACGCGCGGAATCGTGCTGGAGCTGGGTCGTGAGTTGGGGATTCCGACCGAGGAACGCGACCTGTCGCTGACCGAACTCTACACGGCCGACGAGGCCTTCGGCACCGGAACCATGGGCGAACTCACTCCCGTGGTCGAGGTGGACGGGCGATGCATCGGCAGTGGCCAGGGCGGACCCATTTCGGCCGGCCTCGCCGAGGCCTTTCACGCCCGGGTAGCGAGCGGTCGCTGGACGGTGCCGTTCCCGTAGTGTTCCGAAAATCCGTACTTTTCAGGGACCTAAACGCCCCTTTATGAAGTTAGTTGCCCGCATCCTTGGCTTGCTGAGCTTAGTGCTCGTCCTACCAATCTATGCGCAAACCGCCCGCATCACCGGAACCGTGACCGACGCCAAAACTCGGGAGGGGGTGCCTTCGGCGGTCGTTACGCTGGGCTCAACTAAGGCGGTAACGGACTCCGACGGCAAATTTGTCGTTCAGGGGGTACAGCTTCCTGCGACCATTTCGGTGAAAGCTTTTGCGTACGAGCCCTACAGAGCTGAGGTGCGGAATGCGAATCCGCTAAATATCAAGCTCAACGCTTCGTCGGTGGAACTCGCCGAGGCACAAATTGTGGCTTCAAAAATTTCTGAAAAGCAAAAGCAGGCTCCGCTCACGGTCGAGGCGCTGGATTTGGCCAGCATGAAGGAGGCGCCCGCGCCCAACTTTTATGAAGCCCTGGGGAGCATGAAGGGCGTTGACCTCACCTCCGCCAGCATCGGATTTAAAATTATTAACACACGCGGATTCAACAGCACCAGCCCGGTACGGAGCCTACAGGTCATCGACGGCGTTGACAATCAGGCGCCCGGCTTGAACTTTTCGTTGGGGAACTTTTTGGGTGCCTCAGAGCTCGACGTGCAGCAGGTTGACGTGATTTCGGGCGCGGTAGGCGCACTCTACGGCCCCTCGGCATTCAATGGCGTCATCGCCATGACCACCAAAGACCCCTACCGATTTCAGGGGACTTCGGTGCAGTTCAAGGGGGGCGAGCGCCGCTTGGCGGAATTTGGGTTCCGCCATGCAGAGGCCTTTAAGCGGGCCGACGGCAGCGCCAGCTGGGCCTACAAAATCAACCTTTTTGCCCTCAGGGCTGACGATTGGGAGGCGACCAATATGAATCCGACCGATGATTCAGAGTCCGCCATAGACAACCCCGGCGGCTACGATGCCGTGAACCGCTACGGAGACGAAATGACCTACGACCACGGGGGCGACGTCAAAACCTACGCGGGCATTGGCAACTACCACCGCCGCGGCATTGAAGAATCGGAGCTGGTGGACTACAACACCGAAAACCTAAAAATGAGCACCTCGGTGCACTACCGCAGCAAGGGCGGAGTCGAGGGGATTTATGCCCTGAACTACGGAACAGGTACTACGGTGTATCAGGGAGATAACCGGTTTAGCCTTAGGGGCATACAGTTTCTTCAAAACCGCGTGGAACTTCGCAAGGGCGAGGATTGGTTTGTGCGCGCCTACACGACCCACGAGGACGCGGGCCAGACCTACGACGCCTACTTTACGGCACTTCGCATGCAGGACTCAGTGCTGAATGAAGGGT